>JBBQRJ010000031.1:0-20566 GCA_038214955.1 Aggregatilineales bacterium
GTTCGAGCGTGTGAACGTCGCTGTGAACGTCCGTGTGTTCGTCGCCGTGAACGTCCGCGTACTCGTCGGCGTGTTCGAGCGTGTGAACGTCGCTGTGAACGTCGGTGTATTTGACCGCGTGAACGTCGCTGTAAACGTCCGCGTACTCGTCGGTGTATTTGACCGCGTGAACGTCGCTGTGAATGTCCGCGTATTTGATGCCGTGAACGTTGGCGTGAACGTCGGTGTGTTCGAGCGCGTAAACGTTGGCGTGAACGTCGGTGTGTTCGAGCGCGTCTGCGTCGCCGTGAACGTCGGCGTACTCGTCGGCGTATTTGACCGCGTGAACGTCGCTGTGAACGTCCGTGTCGCGGTGTTCGTATTCGTATTCGTCGCCGTGAACGTCGCGGTGTTCGTCGCCGTGAACGTGCGCGTACTCGTCGCCGTGTTAGTGGGCGTGCGCGTATTCGTCCCCGTCATCGACTGCGTAAAGGTGGGGGTTGCCGAAGGAACGAGGGTTGAGGGCGTCACTTCTTCAGGTGTACCCGTACCCAGTCCCGGTGTTCCCGGCGTACCGTTGAAAATACCATTGCACAACGGCGTATCAAAGTAGAAGACCGTCCCATTGAAGTCGTTGTACCACATACCGGGGAACGCGGTTGAAACAGGTTGGCTGCCATCCCCGATGCCACCCCGGAATTCAAGGTAGACGGAACGCGATGCGCTCGGAGCAATGGTTAAATCGGTACTTCCCCATGTTCCTTCTCTGACTAAGCCTGTCGGTGGGGTTAGACCCGCTCTGTAACCACTCGTGGGCGAAGTGACATCTTGCCCCGTAGCGCCTTCCCAGACCAAAATGCTGCCAGCAGAACGCGGCGGAACGTTGCCGCCATACACATCGTACAGCATTTGACCCGCACCATAGCTTTGCCAGCGGATGTTAAACCCGACCAGCGTCACCGGAACGGCGCGGCGATTGGTGAAGTCGAAGCGCACAATACCAAACGACTCGAACGCCGCCGCCGAGATTTCGATTTGTCCGGTCAAGCATTCTGGCGTATTCGTCCATGTGGGCGAATTTCCTGCTGTTGGGACAGGCGTATCGGTTGCAGCACCAAAGTTAAGCGTGGACGCGCAATCGTTATTCCCCGGGCTGGGGTCGTCCACATAGAACGTCGTGCCACTAAAGGTATAACCCGGCATATTGGTCGAGTTCAATGCCACAGGTCCACTTAAGAAGCGCACGCCGAAAATATTGGCTCCCGGCGCAAGCAGCAAGTTCGCAGAAGTCGCAAATGGGAACTCTGGTGTCGCGGCTGGCACGGGTGTGCCTGAGCCAACGGTCACTGCATTACCCACATCGGTTGATGAGGTGGTATCTGCGCCTGACCAGATCGTGCTTCCGGCTGCACCAAGATACATCACCCCAACGTTCATCAGCCCTTCATAGCCCGCCGATGCACGCCAGACCAGCACAACACGTTTCAGTGTGATCGGATAAGGCAAGCTGTTCGTAAGCGTGAAGCGCACTTGATCGTTCAGGTAGGACACACTCGCTGGCAGCGTGACGGACGCACAGGTGAATTCTGGCGTATCGGTGTACGTTGGCGATGGTGTCACCGAAGCAGTCGGCGTATTCGTCGATGTCGCCGTATTGGTTACTGTATTGGTATTCGTCGGTGTGTCTGTGCGAACACCGCCCGAAGAATCTGGCAGTCTATACGGTATCGGGTTGGAACGCGGAGCGCGGAAGGCTTCGTTGACCGCTGTACGGCGTGCTTGCAATGGCAAAAACGCTGCCAAACCAAGCGGTGTCACCAACGGATGATTGAACGTGATGACAATTGAGATCGTGTCACCGGGACCACCCGCATCAAGCCATGTGGTGCTGTTCGTATCGGTGCCATCTGCCGAGTTGAATGTCCAACCATAGGTGTCTAAGTTACCACCGACAGTGGGTGTTTCGTTGAGAACACACGCGGGTGCAAGACCGCCACCGTAAAGACGTGTGTCAAAACGGAAATCAACAAAGCCCGGGCTTGGACTATTCGAATCGTCCAGTTTAGGGCGCGAACTACAAATCATCATGCTGAACCAACCGGGTTCATCAGAGTTTTCTAACTGTTCGTAGACTTGAGGAGTCGCCGCGTTACTGTCTTCATCACCGGGGAGCGGGCGCTTCCACACTTCATACCAGGGCATCTCGTCAAAAACGGGATAGAACCGAGCCGCATCATTGCCCACTGCATCAACGGTGCCGTCATACCAGGTTGTAGGGTTATCCGTGATCCCGTAAGGCACGAGACTATTGGGGGGTTCGACTGGCAGTTGATCACCGAGCGCCAAGCCTGCCGCGCCGCGCCGCGCTTCCCAATAGATTGAGAGGATACGCGCCATGTCTTTACGGCGGTTCTGGTCTTCATTGTCGTTCGGGTCGCAGTCATCGCCGCTGTACCAAGTCGCATACAGGCTTTCTGGACCGCCGACATAGACTTCGATTTTGTCTCGTGGATCGCCTGAGTCGTTCGGGTAGACATCCGTCAGCACGCCGCGCTGTGAGCGGTTGTAGGCGTCCGCAGCGTCAATTTGCGCCTGAGTTGGCTCTTCGTTATCCATGATGCCATCATCATTGAGGTCACGAGCATCATCGTTACGCAAACAGGGAACCATAGAGTTCAAGTCCCCAATTGCGCCAGAGATTGGCACAAACGTCAAATCCAACGTGTATGAGTCATCATCATACTGACCAGTGGTGGCGTAACGGGCAGCAGCGCGTGCTGAATTTTGCAGTGTGACCCACGCCTGAAAGATGCGTCCGAATTCGATGATCCCGAACAACAGGAGCAACAAGATCGGTAAGGTGATTGCAAACTCTGCAAGCGTTTGCCCACGTCGTCGTCTGCTTAATTCGGGTTCTATCATAGCATCCTCGATCTGCTTCGATGAAGCCTAACGTGACAACCGCGTAAACATGCGTGACGCGATTTCATTAAATACCTCTTCCAGTTGGTCAGTCCCTGCCGCCGCAGTAAAGTAATTTCCGCAGCTTGTCTTAGGCGGCAGCGGCGCCCAAGTACCTTGAGTTCCCGTTGCCATCTCGCAAGCACCTCGCGTACCCCAGTCTGGCGTCATGTCAATGACGGTATTAGGGATGCGATTCCCCAACTGGAACTGCCAGTAGTCGTTATCCATACGGAAATTATCACCCACATCCCCGATGTAACGCAGCAGTTCTTCCCCTAGATAATCGGCAGCCAATGTTTCGTAGGGATTGCCACCGTTAATGAGTCCCGTAGAAGGATTAATCCCACGCAGACACGCATTGTACTGGGTCGCATCACCACTGTAGATGCTGCATGTACCGTTATCATCGAAATTCAAACCAAAGCCGATGGTGAAAATGGTGGGTAGTAACTGTTCGCTGACACGTCCGCTTCCCGTGCTGGTTGCGCCTGTCAAGTTGGCTAACCCTACCCAGTCTGCCCAATCACGAGCGTAATCATCGACATCATAGTAAGTGATGCAGTTGTTGGTGTCTAAGCCCATTAAACTGGGGTAGGTGGGGTCAGTCGCGCAAAAATGGCGCGTCTCCGGGTAACGATCACCACAGAAGGGGAATATAATACCGCGCAAAACCTCGCCCCATGTATCGTCGTCGCCAACCCCATTTAGGTCGGTGTCTGTAACGGCATCCGGGTCGGCAATACCGTAAGGACAAACCCCGAAAGCTGCATAGCCTTCATCGGGCAGGGGGGAACGGATGGGATCGTTATAACCGCCAACGGCGGTCACATTGAAGGGCTGCGGTTCCTCAGGAATGTTCGCTTCCGTACCGCCCGCACGCGACATTGGGTCACTCGCACCGGCTGCGCCATCGCTCAACAGCACCATGATCCAGACCGACCCTTCACGGCGTCCGTCACGCCAGAGTTCTTCTGCCGCCTTTGCCAGCGCACCGCCGATGTTTGTCCCTCGACAAGAGGCACGATTTTCGTAACTACGATTCATGCGCCAATTGTAGTCTGTGCGGTTCACCCATGCGGGAACCGTAATGACATCGTACAGTGGAGGTGCGGCAAGCGCATCACGAGTCGTACCATCGGCATAAGTATCGCCCGTGCTAAAGGGCGAACGCAGTGCCATCATATCGAAGGGGCAAGCGCCCGCCACAGGTTGATCTTGAATTTCGCCAATAGGTCTGACAGAGTGCAGCGTAGTCCAGTCCGCATAATCTTCGGGGTCAGTCGCAGCGTCGCGCACGCCTTCATCTTCGCGGAAATGATCCCAGCCGCCGTCACCATCCGTATCAAGGTATGTACCCACTTCGGCACGCACCCCAATTAAACGGTTAAGCACTTCTGCCGCCCCTTCACGGCTGCGATCCGGGCGTCCTACGACGGTAAAGCTGTTTTCGGTTTCGATCATCGGGTCTTGATAACCCGCGTCAACTAAAGTATCGCCGTTAGTGTCGCGTGCCTCACCATCGGGGTCAATCAAGGTTGCATAGCGATCAAACGTCACAAATGCCACCCGGTCACCGCGTTTAAAGTCGAGTCGTTCGAGGAAACCCTCAGCAGCATCTCGCGCCTCGCGGAACGGCTGACAGACC
The DNA here is from genome assembly GCA_038214955.1 of Aggregatilineales bacterium. Classification (GTDB taxonomy): domain Bacteria; phylum Chloroflexota; class Anaerolineae; order Aggregatilineales; family Phototrophicaceae; genus Flexifilum. The sequence continues at coordinate 4,589 of JBBQRJ010000031.1, forward strand.
AGATCGCCGAAATCGTAATTTCCCGCAGCATCAACCAGACCATCTGGGTCATTACAGCAGCCGTAGAAATTGTACATGGGTACGAACTCAGAGAAACGATATCCCCAGTTTGGATTAGTTACATCACCGGGCGCAAGATCGAAATGGGCATCTAGGATTGCTGTGCTGCCCAAATACGTGCGATATTCGTCTAGCAACCACGTCGGCACTACCGGCGCATTGTTTTGCGTGCGGGGCCATGCCCTCACGCGACATTCTTCACGCGGTTCCGTTTGCCCCCCTGTCGGATCGAACGCTGCATACATAGAAGTTGGTGTTTCTAAAAGTCCGTCAGCCCCCGCCGGAAAAATTCTGGCGTTGATCTCCGCTTGCGTGTGGTCAAGAATGTAATCCCAAGTGGAGAGAACCCCATCATCATCGATAGTGTCACCATTAACGTCGATGAAGGGATCATTTTGATCTTCATACAAGACAGGCGGCAAGTAGCGATAGCCCTCGCCAATCGTTTCCCAATCCTCGTAGGTCGTCTCATTGAGCATCGACTCGGACACGTCGAGAACCAGCACCACGTCTAACACGGCGGTCTGCGACATTGCCGATTCGGTCAGTGTGACCGTCGGATAACCGAGCAGATACAGGAACATCGTCGGAGCATCGATTTGTGCCGTGACGCGCACAAGTTTTAATTCGTCCGCTGTACACAATTCTTGATACAGTTCGACGGTGCGAGCATCCGCAGCACTGTTGACTGTACCATCGGCATTGAACAGTTTTATGCCCGCCGCATCTATCGGATCGTCGTTCAGATCGCGTCCCACTTGCTGGGCGCGACACGTCTCTACGATGACATTTCCGGGGTCTAACCCGTACAGCTCAATGAAAGAGCGGGCGGCAAGGTTCAGGTTTGCGACGCTGTCGGCTTCATCTTCGGCAACACCGGGTGTTGTATCGACACCACTGTCATCAATGCCAGAATCTTCGAGTCGGCGCATTTGGCTGGCAGCAGATACCGCCGCCGCGTCTACCGCACGCCGAAGGGTGCTGTAGCGAACAAACAAGATCGAGACATCGGTTACAATGCCAACAAAGCCCACCAATGCAATAAAGCCAATGGCTAGAATAACCAGCGACTGACCCGATTGACCGCGTTTTATAAATCGTTTTAGAAAACCTCGCATAGGATTGATCCGTCTCAATCAAACACAATGAATGGTTCAATGGTTGGCAGCGGGAATGCTGCCCACACCGTAATTGTTGTTCGTTCCGACCCCAGCGCCACAAAGACAGGCGACAACAGCGGGATATTGAGCAGCAACCGATGCTGCCAGAACATCTCAACTAAAATGATGCCCTGCCCCGGTATCATGCGGCGTGCTGCGACTACTTCTGCATCGGCAAAATCATCCAAATCGAAAGTGCTGCTCAAGTTGACCAGATCGGAAACTTCGCGCATCGTCCATTCAGAACCAACGCACGCTGTCCCTTCAATGGCATGGTTGCCAAACAAGACAAAGCCGATTTGTTTTTCAGCAGCGGCGGTGTTACCCGCCGTAAGATCCATCCCTTCAATTTCGTCGAAGTCGTCCTCACCGTTGACATCAATTCGGCTTGGATTGTTGTACGCATAGTCTTCATCGCCGAGATCGTCTACATCCCGATCATTGCTGTAGTTGAAATCAAACGGGTCACGATCTTCAAAGGGTGCCATAGAAGTCACACCTGCATCACTCCGTGCGACTTCACACTCATTGGCATTGGTGGGGTAACGCCCCACGACAACCAACTGTGGCACATTGGCGGCAAGAGGTCGCCACTCCGTCCCCAGTGATCCAAGCCAATTCGGACCGCGAGCAGCATCCACGTTTTCAACCGAGAAACCAGACACTACGATGTCGTCAACGCCGTTTTCGGGGGACATGGAAAGCGGGTCGAGTGATAAAAGCATCACGCAAACCACTTCGTGATAGAACGTGCGGCTGGCGATGTTGCATCCAGCGGGGTTGAACGTAGGATGATAGCGAACCGCAAGGCGTGTCGCTGTGTTATCGCCTACACCGCCGGTACCATCAGGCATTTTGAAATCGGCACCATTGAGGTTAGTCGGCTCATCGTAATAGAACTGCGGCACATAAGAACCTCGATTATCCCAGAAAAACGGGGACTGCGAGTCCTGAAGCACGGTACCACGACGCGCCCCGGCACGAGAAACATCAAGGAGAGTCAAATAGTTGTTAGCAAACCAGCCCACTTCGACCAGTCCCGCCAACAACATAATGAGGATGGGCGTGATCAACGCCAATTCGACGACACTCTGACCTTTACGGCGTTCGCCATAAACTGCGGGAGTGTCGTCTAAAATTTGTACGATCTTCACAAGTATTTTCAGCATCGCACAGTCTCGATAGCCAGGAGTATTTCTACACTGTCATCATAACACAGTGCCTCCCTGCTGAACGTTCGATACTGTGAAGAAGTTGATAGGGTTTTGTTCAGATGACGGGACGACTTAAGTACCGTCTACCGTCTCTTCATCGACCTCAATGCGCCCTTTGACCACATATCCACGTCCATGACGCGACTGAATGATGAGGGGGCGTTCGGGATCAATTTCGATTTTACGGCGCAAATTGTGAATGTGGTTGCGGACAAGTGCCGCGTCACCCACGCCGTCGGGGTACTGCCACACGTTTGCCAGCAGTTCTTCCGTGGCGTGCAAACGATAAGGCGCGGAGCAGAGATACTTGAGCAAATCAAATTCGACGCGGGTCAACAACACTTCTTGATCGTTGACAAAAACGCGGTATTGGTTCGATTGAATGCGAATAGCAGCTACATCGCCATCCATATAAAACACAGAGCGCCGGATGTGAGCGCGAACACGTGCCGCCAGTTCACGCGGGACGAACGGCTTACGTATAAAATCGTCACCCCCCGAATTGAGCGCATCGACGACACTGTGGGGCGAATTGCTGCCTGTGAGGAAAATGATCGGCGTATTGGCAGTGTGCGGCTGCGCTCGCAGTTTCCGACACAGGTTTAAACCGTCCATTTCTGGCATCATCGCATCGATTACGAACAAATCGGGCGTGGCACTCTCAACGGTTTCGAGGGCGTCCTGTGCGGAAAATGCCCGGAGAACGTGATAGCCTTCGCGCTTCAACACGAGTTCTACCATGTCCAACACTTGCGCGTCGTCATCCACAATCATAATTTCGTACATCGGTTCACTTCTCGGCTGTGCTTAACAAAGTCTAGAATACAGTATAACGACAAGTTACAGAAGAAGAAGGATCGGCGCGTGAAATCTTTGTGAAATTTGCATACGCGAGGAGGAGGTCGGGATGCGCTGTTTTGTAGGGACGTGCCATGGCGCCGTCCGCATTTCAATTGGGGATTAAACGGACGCCCCGTTGGGCGTCCCTACAGACGTTAATTTAGGACGTTTAGGTCGAAATCATGTAACCGACACCATGAATCGTCCTGATGTACTTACGCCGCGCTCCCTTTTCGATTTTGGCGCGTAAATTGCGAACATGCGCCCGTACAAGGTCGGGATCGCCCGTATGGGGTGGATATTCCCAGACCGCTTGCAGCAAGTGAGACGGGGAAAGTGCCTGATTAGGGTGTTCCATCAGGTAGCGCAGCAAACGATACTCAGTCGAAGTCAATTGAATGTTCGTCTCGTCAACCGCAACCTGATAGGTGTCCGAGTCCAGCCGCAGGTCATTCAACTGTAAAATGCTGTCCCCGCTGCGATCCCGTGTTCCACGACGCAGCAGCGCCGTGATTCGCGCCCGCAGTTCTGCCAGTTCAAACGGCTTGACGACATAATCATCTGCGCCCGCGTCTAACCCGTTCACGATGTCTTCTGTCCCCCCCTTCGCCGTCAAAAACAGAATCGGCAGCGAAATGAAGCGTGTATCGCGTCGAAGCTGGCGACATAACATGACGCCATCAACTTCGGGCATGATCACATCGAGGATCATCAGGTCAGGGATTCGTTCTTCAAGATGTACCATCGCTTGTGCCGCAGAGCTTGCCAGTGAGACTTCATAGTTTTCGTGCTGCAGAACTCGCCCAACTGTTTCAAGAACGTCATTATCATCATCTACCGCCAAAATGTGCGTCAAAGTATCGCGCTCCTCATGACAGGAAGTCGTATTGTAAACGTAGTGCCTTCATTTAGGCTGGTATCAACAGAGATCGTCCCACCCACACGATCCACTACCTGACGGCAAATATGCAAGCCCAAACCTGTCCCTTCGCCAGCGGGTTTTGTCGTAAAAAAGGGCTTAAATATTTCGCTGACAATCTCGCTAGGAATGCCCGGTCCGTTGTCCCATACCATCACTTCGATCATATCACCATCAGGCGGATAGCTCACCTCAATACCAATTTGTGGGTCTTTATGTCCCGTGAGCGCATCATGCGCGTTGAGGATGAGGTTAAGCCACACATCGTCCAATTCACCGGGAACCGCCATAACAGGAGGCAGCAGTTCATCAGGCAAGCGGCGTATGAGCGTGATTCCGGCACGGTTCACATACGAATTGACCAGCGTGAGGATTTCTTCAACGGTTTGCACAATGTTGACAGGCTGTGCTGGAGTACCCGTCGAATTTGGACGGGAACTTGCCAGCAAGCGTCGCACAACCCCCGCCGCTCGTTTCCCCGCCCGCGAAATGGCGCTCAAAATGTCGTGGGTCTTTGTCCCTGCCGGTTCTTTGAGCATCAACAGTTCGGTATCTAACACAATCGTCGTCAGCGGGTTGTTGATCTGGTGGGCAACTGCCGCCGCCAATTCACCCATTGCCGTCAAGCGTGCGGACTGAATCAAGCGATTTTGCGTGACTTTGAGTTCGCGCAAACTGGCTTCAAGGTCAAACACCAAACGGCTGTTTTCCAACGCAGTCGCCGCTTGTGCGACAATTGCACGGGCGAGATCAACCTCACGCGGGCTGAAACGGTGGCTGTGTTCGACATCACCAAAGACGGCTAAACCCCGCGCTTGACCCCGATCCAGCATCGGCAGCGCAAGAATCGTGCGCGTGCGTGTCGTTTTGATCAGCGCGGCAACACCGGGAGCGAGAGCCTCTTCTTCGATGTTACAGTTGATTGCAACGCGAGTGTCCAGCAATTCAACCAAGTCAGGATACATCGACAGTTTAACTTCCGGCGATGATCCCGTGATCCAGAATGAACTGCCGCAAGCATACTGGGTGAGCAGCATTCGCCGTTCGTGATTGAACTGCGCGTATTCAACCCAATCTGAACCTAACAGCGCATTCACTTCGCCCAACAATTTGATAAACGCCGCAGTTGCCGCATCGTCGGGCGTTTGGGTCAGACTGATCCGGTTCTCTTGAATCAAGCGCACCACACGGCTGATCATTTCGGTTGTGGGGGGCAGCACTGGCGTAGTGATGTAATACGCCTGTATCGCTGCAACGGCTTGATCGCCGGATGCAATGGGCAAGAACAGCATCGAATTTGCCCCTACCCGTTCCAACGCGGCAATCTCGGTAGGCAGATCATGCTGATCCCGCACGATCAATACATGGCGGCGGTTATCCAACGCCATACGCAGCGCAGGACGATCACTTAAGGAGGTCGCGGGTTCAGTACCTGCCCGCCATTTCGCCTGATAATAACGCGCAATGCTGCGTAGTTTGTTCAATTTATCATCGCGCTCGTATATTTCAGCATACGAGACGTTGAGGACGCGCACCAACTGTTCGCAGATTGCAGGCAGCGTGTGTTGTGGCGACAGCGACGCATTGATCGCCTGACTCGCGTCTACCAACGCCTTCAACTCACGGGTGCGGCGGACACTCTGGGCGTAAATGCGTGCGTTCTCAATGGCAATTGCCGCATACGACGACAGGTTGATCAGCAGTTCTTTGTGGCGATGATTGAAGATGTCATGTTTGTCTTTGTTGTTCACCCCCAACACGCCAAGCGGCTTGCCCTTGTGCAAAATTGGCACGTAGAGCAGCGAATTGACGAAATACTGCGTTTTGACCTTCTGGGGACCACTTTCGCCCATAAGGATCGCTTGACCGGAACTAAACACGGTTCCAGCGATGGTGTCTTGCGTTTTGACACGGAAATTGACCGCCACGTCTGAATCAATGCCGACTTTTGCCCGCAAGTACAGTTGATCCGAATCGCTTTCAGGCAGCAAGATCATGCCTTCTTCGGCATTCGTCAAGCGGCGGGCGGCTTCGACCACACGGTTCAATACTTCGGACAGGTCTAGCACTTCGGTCAGTGACCGACTGAGCGAGAACAGGGTTTGAATTTCTTCATCGCGCCAGAATAAATCGGTGACGGCGGCTGAGGTACGCGGCTGCTTGACCTCAATGCGCGGTTCGTTTTCTTCGGGAATCGCCGCAAGAGTCGCCGTTCGCACGGAGTCCGGTTGAAGTGAACTCACAATCGGGTCAGGATACGTCGCCCCGTTCGGGCTTGGCTTGTAAATCAAAATAGGCGGACGTTTGCTCAAGCCAGAGACAGCCGTGAGTGTCAGTTCGCCCGATACGCGATCACTCATTGCAGAGTCGACCACAACCAGATCAAACGTATCGTGATTCAGCGTGTAGAGTGCATCACGATGCGAATGAGCGGCATAGACAATACAGCCAGAATTTTCCAATCCTTGCCGGAAACCCTGCACAACGTCAAAGTCACCAGCGACAATCAATACTTTTTTGATGCTCATTTCTTTCTGCGACGCAGGGGGTTGACTGCGCTCTTTCGCCCACTAACGGCGGCTTAATCGCTGCCGACGCTGTTCAAGATCATCATTTACTTCCTCCACAGGAGGAGGAGCGTCGTTGGGAATTTCTGCTCTGGGGGAACGCAGTTCGCCAAGTGTGGCAATTTTCTCCCGCGCTTCACTCAGTACGTCAGCAATCGAGCGTTCAGGGTTATTCGGCTGCTCTTCTCGCGCTTTCGTCACCACTGATTCTAACAAATTGACCTTCTGGATCAATTCTTGGGTCACAATTTCATGCTGATGCAAATCATCTTCCAAGCGGGCATAACGGCGTTTGGCACTCCGCAGTTTTTCGAGCGCGGTACGCGCCCCCTCTTCTGCATTGGCACGCAGCGCATCGTCAGCGGCTTGATCCCATTGGAGGATTTCATCTTCGATTTGCCGTAACTGCCCCTTGAGTCGCTTCTCGTGATTCAGCGCATCCTGAATACGCCCGCGCAGACCCTCAATTTCACGGTCAAACTCTTTGCCGAGGCGCACAGGCTTCTGGGATTTCTTGTCTTCCCCCAGTAAATTTGATTTGATGAGAACGTTCAGTTTCTTAAACAATTCGCTCATGCAATCCATTATACATTTTTCACACTTGCAAACAACTAGGTCTGTAACATCCATTTATGGACATACGTTATCCCACGCCAAGTAATAGATTGTCATGTTCGTACCGCCCGCCCGTACTGCTGTTTGACCGTTCGTCGTGAATACTTCACATAACGTTGGCGCGTTGTCGCCTGGTTTTGGCACTTGGTCTTCCAAACCCATCAAAAACTGTGCGCCATGTTCACGCAAATACGTCCACATGCCAGCATCATCGAGTACAAAGGGGATGGTTTCTGGTGTGATCAATCCGGCAGTATCAATCATCGGGCGCGGCGCAAAATAACCCACTGCCCCAATATCATGCACAGCCAACAACTGCTCCGACGGGATATTGTCGGCTATGTAGTGCGCCGCCGCCACCATTTCTTCCTCAATGACGGTCACATCCTGTACATACGCTTGCAATCCTAACCCGAACGCAAAGCCCACGAAAATGAACACCGTAGACAGAGCTAATACGCGGGTCAGCACACGGGCGATCAGCGAACCGCTTGCGCCGCGAATCAACCATGCTGTGCCGACGACTCCCGCCACAATCAGCGATGGTAGCGCGGGAATCACATAGCGTCCATGCTGGAAGTTTAGCGGCAGCGTGACCGCATACAACAGAATCAAGCCGACGCCCCACCCTATCAGCACCAGTGCGATCAACCAACGGCGATCACCGCGCACTCGTTGGACGATTCCTATGACAAAAGCAATGATGCCGGGAACGAGCAAAAGCTGTCCGCCCGCCGCTAACGGAGTCAACATCAATTGAAATCTCCATAACAGGCTTTCGGAGAACAGCGGAGTCGCATACATGCGTTTTGCCGCCGCCGTGTTAGGGAGCAACCCCCCTGTCAGGTTGTAGTTGAACACGAGATAAGGCGCAAGGACGATCAAGAACACGAGCGCAGCTACAGCGCCCCATGCGACTGTTCGCCATGACGGGCGCATTGCCAGCACCGCCAACCCCACCAAGCCGACCAGCAGCACGCCTTCAGCGCGGGTGAGCGTGGTCAAACCCGCCGCAATCCCGAAGATGATCGCAGAGACGATCAGGTTTTTATTTTCTCCCCTCCCTGAATTCGGGGTGGGGTGAGTTTGATTTGACCCCAACCCGATCAACAGCAGCGTGAACATGGCAAAAATGGCTGTTTCCATGCCCGAAGCCGCCGCCCAGATCAAATGCCATGAGAACACGAGCGCCAGCCCCGTGATCAAGCCGATCCGTTTCACTTCTGGCGCGAATCGTTCTGCCAAACGCATCCCGATCATGCCTGTGAGCGCCAGCATCAACGCGCCCAGTCCGTGTGTCCACAACCGAAACGGGATATTCAACCCGTAGCCGACTGCCAGCACGACGGTATACAGGGGTGAAGTTGAGGCGGCGCTCGATACGCCGGGGACGAACGCCCATTGTCCGCTTTGCGCGAGATTACGGGCATAGGTCTGGTGAATCCAACTGTCATCCAGCGGGAAATTGCCGCCCGCCGACAGCACATAGAGCGCGGTCAAAGCGAACGCGGCGATCAACAGGATCAAATCTTCAAGGCGTAATCGTGATCGCATACAACCTCACGTTAGGGATGTCGAGCGGAATGGGGATCAAGAAATTGGGCGGCGACTCCAGAACAAGCGCGATGCCCGCCGGAATGCCCCCCACTTCTAACACCAGATAACTCACTTGATACTGGTTGGCGACCTCTAACAACGTCGTTGGGTCTTCATTCGGAATGACCACGCCGCCAATACCCGTAAAGTAATAGAGTGCCGCCGGATCGTTGATCATCACACGCGACCCGGCGGGGATGTACTGACTTAGTTCGAGATACGGCGTCGGGATCGATTCGCGTGGCGCGACCCGCCCTGCCAACCCGATTTGCACGCTCAAGAGGATCGCTAGTCCAAGCAGACCAAATGAAAAGACTCGCTTGGCGGTTTCAGGCTGCCAGCGCCGCCGCCGCGCCGCGATCCACTTCACACTATCATCAATGCCCGCCACGCCCAATACCGCCCAGAACGGGATCAACGCCGCCGCCGAATGGAGCAAGCCGCCGCGATAACCGGGATAGGGAAAAACAAACGTCATGGCGATGTGCAGCAAAAGCGCGTACACCCAGAACGGACGCAAGAATGGGTCACGGCGGCGACGCCACAGCCCGATCAACATGAATGGCGTCATGGCGATCATGCCTTCGACGGCGACGAACGTCCCTATGTTGTTGACCAGTGCCTCACGCCGCGACTCAATGAATCCGTTGATACCCAGATCAGACGGATTCGCGTCGGGCGGAAAGTTGAAAAGATCGTCGTATTGGCTAAACCAGATCGCCTGTGTGCCGCCAATCGGCAGCGGTGTCCCGATCTCGAACTGGTTGCGTAAGAACCAGGGCGACATCACCATGAGGTAGGTTAACACCATGAGGATCATATACACGATGCGTCGATGCAGCGCCCGCCGCCGTTCGATCATGCGCCACACGCTTAGCAGGACGCCCACACCGATCAACAGCAAACCGTCTGCCCGCGTGAGGTGTGCCAGCGCCGCCAACCCGCCCGCGATCATCCATACCGAACGCGCTTGCCGTGTCATCAGCGCCGAACCGAAGGCATACAGGCACAGCGCCCCGATAAAAGCATAGGGCGCAAACGTATCGACTGCGCCCCAGTAGCGCGTGAAAAACCCGCTGAACAGCGTGATCAAGCCGGAAAGCCATGCGCCGCGTCGATGGTGCATGATGCGCCAGCCGATACGAAAGGCAAGCATCGCCGTTCCCGCAAATAAGATCGCTAAGGGAATTTGTGCGGCGGCATAAGTGGCTGACCCCGTGATCGCCATGCTGATCGCCGCGAGAATCGACGTAAGCGGCATCCAGTACAGGTGGGACGGCGCGGGTAAGCGATCTGGTGCGCCGATGTACGTCCACAGGTAGGTATCGCTTAAGCCCAAGCCCGTCGCCAAGCGTTTCGCCGCGTTGAAGTGATAGTAAACATCGGTGTATCCCGGCGCACCAACGACCCCAAACGTGATGATAAAAGCAATCACCAGCGCGATCACGGCGAAAATCACCGTTTCGCGCCGCGTGATCAGGTTGGGGCGCTCGTAAACAATTTCATGCTCGCCTGTTTGATCAACGCTCATCGGGGATCGCCACCATCAGCCGCCGAAATAATGCCGCACACACGCCCACAAGGATCAATGTGCGCCCGATCACTAACGCCGTAAACGGAGTCACAAGCGCCCCTGTGATCACGCCGCCCGTGTCGCCTGTCCGCATGAACAAAAATGGATACTCGGCAAACACGATCATGCTCAGTAAGACGACCAGCATCACGCCGTTGCGCGTCGGGAAGCATAACAGCATCAGCGGCACGATTTGAGCCATCCACTGCGGACTCCAACCTTGCGCTTGCAGGAAGAAGATCAACAGTGTGAGCGTCGTAAAGGCGACCAACCCGCGATCATCAAAGCGTTTCGTGCGCCAGAAGATGAACGCGCCGATCAACGCCGCCACGCCCAAACGCACAATGCCGGGGATCACCGACGGGTTGCCATTGATACGATAGGCATTCGCGGGATCAAGCCGTTCGGCTGCCGCGCCAAAATTGCCGGTGGCGTAGTTGCCATCCAACAGCGCCCACACCGTTTGATAGGACGCCTTGTTAAACTGCGCGGTGAGCGAAGGCAACGTCATGTCGGCATTTTGAGCGAACAACAGCGCGTAGATCAGCGCAAAACCGCCTACCGTGATCAGGCTGTAGCGGATCGCTTTGGCGGGTGGGCGATAGCGCCACACCGCGCCTAAAATCACAGCGGGCGTGAACTTGGTCAGCGCCCCGACCAGCGCCCAGATCGCGGATCGCGTATCACGGCGATCCAACAGCGCCGCCAGTGCAGACAGCAGGAAGAACGCGACCATCGGCTCGAAGTTCCACCAGATGAACACGGCGGGCGCGAGACTCAGCGCGTAAATCCATGCCAGCGCCATGCCCGTATTCGCGTTGTAGACCGTCGTCCCGATCCGGCGCATCCGTGACAGGTTGCCCAAGTCAAACAGCGTCATGATCACACCATAGATCATGGCAAATCCGGTGTAGCCGTTGCCGCCGAACAGCGTAAAAATCACCGTATTGAGCATCGACGGGATCGGCGGAAACTCGCTCCACCAGTCGCGGAACGGCATTAAGCCTTCCTGTGCGAACGACCCCAATTGGAAGTAATAGAAGAAGTCACCGCCCGCCGTCGCGCCACGCTCAAAGCCGGATGCAAACATCGGTTGGTAGACCATCAACGTGAGCAACCGGAAGGCGAGAAACAACGTGACTAGAATGCGCCAATCTGCCAGCAAACCTGTGAGAGATAAACCGTCGCGTTCCTTGATCATGACTCCCTCACGTAGATCGACGCCATGCTATCGCTGTACGCCAAGCGCCAGCCCGGTTCATCTGCTAAATTATTCGCCAACCCGCTCCCCGTCTCGATCACGGTGAAGCCGATGTCATACTCGGTGATCATTTCGCGCCAATCGTCACCGCCCGTCGCCGTTCGCAGCCAACGCTGTAAAAATGCATCGCCGTACAGGTCAGTTCGACCATCCACAAACACGGGTTCGTCGGGCAGCGCCCACATCAGATAACCGCCCCAGTTGTAGCTGTTGAACATATTGCCTTCGGGCGGGTTCTCACGGAGATATTCGACGGCGTTCACGGGCAGATAGTCCCGAAATGCTTTATCAACGGTTTTAGTGTCCAGCACGAGCAGCACTTTCGCCAACGCGCCGATCAGCACAAGCGTCACCAGCAGCACATTCAGCCGCGCAATCATCGGACTCGCCCGCGTCATCGGGCGCAGAGTCCAGCCGCGTTCGCTCAAGATCGAATCAAGGTGATAGGTCAGCACGGGAGTCGCAACCACTGCGAACACAGCGATATTGCGTCCTGCCAATAACGACATAAACGCCGTTCCCGCCACCAGCACGAAATCTGTCCAATCCAACCGACGTTTGCTTGCGCCCGCCGCGCCCAGCACGCCGATCAACAGCCCGACGAACGCCCATGTCTCGCGCCCCTGAAAATTCGGGGAATTCCATTCTTGAATGTACGCCCGTAACGCGCCGATACTCACCGTTTGGAAGGGTACGGAGAGCATTTGCAGCCCATATGGGTTGATCACCAGCGCAGCAGCAGACAGCAGCGCGATCACGATCAATTTGCGGACGCCGCGCCAACCGATCACGGTTTCGCCTTTCGGGTTGAAGATGTTCCCCAGAATTTCGCCCGCGATCATGCCGCCCATGAAGATGAAACCAATCGAGAAACCCGCGTGCAGATTGCCCCATATGCCCATGAGGATCGGGATCAACCACAGGCGATCAATTTTCTTACGCTTGTACAGAAACAGCAGATACAGCAGGACGGCGCTCAAGAAGAATGAGATCATTTGTGGGCGTGGTGACCAGAATACCGCCGCCGTCGCCGCTCCTAAAATCAACGCGAACGCCCGCAAATAAGTGTTGCCCTCACACATGCGATAGACAAAAACCATGCCCGCTGTCGCCAAACCTGCCATGTAAATCGCCAAGCCGAACGCCCCGCCGATTTGCCACACGGCATACAAAATGATCTGTGCGCCCCAACTGTGATTAATCCACGCTTGCCCGTTGAACGTGAACGAGAACGGGTCAGCGGTGATCATGCCGTGCGAGAGCGTCCATTCGCCGCTGCGAATGTGCCACCACGTATCAGTATCGACAGGAATTCGCGCCGCCAGCGCGAACAACAGCGCGAAAATGATGATCCCCGCCGCTCGTTCAATGGTGAGGCTGGAGAGCAAGGACTGAGGCTTGAGGACTGAGGACTGAGTCAAAAGAAGCGTATCCGTATGGGTAAGTACACAAACTCAATAGTACAGGCAAGACGCGAATGGTCAACGGGTAGAAAAGATTACCTCACCCCTGCCCCTCTCCGAACGGAGAGGGGCTAAAAGAGACTGTTTTGCTCCCCCTCTCCTTTTTCGGAGAGGGGGTCGGGGGGTGAGGTTGCCTTACACGCCGCTTAAACTGATCACGCGGTAGATCGTTCGCAGCACAATGTTCACATCCAGTAACACCGATTGGTTGCGAATGTAATACAGATCATATTGCAGCTTGACGAGCGCATCCTCGTCATTCGCGCCGTAGGGATAGCGGACTTGCGCCCATCCGGTCAAACCGGGACGCACGATCAAGCGCGTGCGGTAAAACGGGATTTTCTCGGTCAAGCGCGTGATGTGTTCGGGTCGTTCGGGTCGCGGACCAATAAAGCTCATATCCCCGCGCAGCACGTTCCACAACTGCGGCACTTCATCCAAGCGTGATTTTCGCAGCAACCGCCCGACTCGCGTCACTCGCGGATCGCCCTGATGACTGAACACCGCGCCCGTTTCAGCTTCGGCATCGGGGATCATCGAGCGCAGTTTGTACACCCGAATGATGCCGCCGTTACGCCCGACTCGTTCCTGCGAATAGAACACGCTGCCCCGCGAATCCAGCGTTTGAATCAGCGCAATGATGGGCAGAAGCAGCACAAAAATCACTAGTCCGATCACGGAGACGAGAATATCAAATGCCCGTTTGAGCAGCGGATAGGGATCGAACAGCCCGTTCGAGTTCTTGATCGGCAGAAACACGACTGCCCAATCGTCGCTGAGATGTTCGACTGGCACGCGCCCCGTGATGCGCTCGTACAGCAGCGGCATAGTGATCAAGGTGACACCGTTTTCGTAGGCATCCATCACCGCTTGAAACGTCTCGCCTTTCAGCTTGTTCGCCTCGGTGAGGATCAATTCGCTGATCTGGTCACGGCTGATGAAGTTGGGCAAATCGTGGGCTGTCCCCAACACAGGGACGCCGTACAACACCTGTCCGACTTCCTCCGGCTGACCGATCAAGCCGCGCACCTGATAATCAACCGTGTAGTGCTGAATCGCCTCGATGATTGTTCCGGCTGTCCAGTCCGTCCCCAAAATCAATGTGCGGCGCGGTTCGCTCACCCAACCGAGCAGGAACGGTCTAAAAAAGCGCCACGCGGCGATCAACGCGAAGGACACCACCCCATAGTAGATGATGAACAGTCGCGGGAGTGCCAGCGGCGGTGAGAGGAAATACACCAGCATGTAGACGATCCACGTTTGCGCGGTGATGATCAGCAGGCGCTGCAATGTGTGATTGCGATTCGCCGCAATTCGCAAATCATAGAAGTCATTGGCGCTTGCCAGCGAGAACCACAGCACCGCCAGCGCGAAAAACCACGGGCTTTGGGGCAGCACAAAGTCGAGCGTGAAAGCGTAGCGGGCGACGACTGTCCACACGAACAGCGCGATCAAACAGGAGAGGAACACCGCCACGATGTCGCCTAAAGCGAGTAACAGCTTGCGCTCGGAGATTTGCAGTTGAGGACGACGCGCACGCGCCATGTTTAATCCGCCAGTCTAAAGAGGAACAGCAGCACGACCAATGATACCACTGTGATCAGTAAGGCGGGGGCAAGCCAATCGGGTTCATAGCGAAAGACGACTTCTTGCAGTCCGGCGTCCACCTGCACGGCGCGGAACATGAGGTTCGCACGATAGATCGGCACAGGTTCACCGTCCACCGTCGCTTTCCAACCGGGATAGTCGGTATCCGCAAGGTACAGCCAACCCGCTTGGGGCGCATTCACGGAAATCGTCACCGTGTTGACGTGATCCGTCAGGGTGACAGTCGCATCTTCTGACGACTCGCTCACCTGTGGACAGCCCGCATCTCCCAATACATGCATTTGCCTATATGGATTCCAGTTCGGCTCAACGAGCGCCGCTTCTAATTCGGTTTGAGTCTCGTGCCAGCACACCGACTCTGCGAACCACACCCGTAAGTCCGATTCTGATGTGACTCCAGCCGCTTGCAGTAACAGTTCTGGATCAGGATGCGCTTCAATGAGTTCAATCATGCGGGCAAAATGCCCGACCAGCAGCGGCTCGAAGTTGTTCAGCATCGGCGCACGTCGATAGATATTCGCGTTCGGCAAACCAGATCGAATCAATGAGTCGAGATTAAATGGGGCTTGATAGTTGTCAAAGCGGAAGAACTGACTGAACGTAATGTCATCGACTTGACGCTTAGAAAGATAGCTCCTACTGTGGGCTTCTTCTCTGACAACTCTATTCTCACCAAATGTTGTGGGGTTTAGCCCCCAAGACGCGATGCCTAGATCGACGGTGATCACGACCAATACGGCGATCATCCAGCGACCATAGCGCGGATTCTCGGCGGGTGGCTGTGTGAGCGTGAGAATCGCCGCAAGCGGGAGAAATACCGCCACACCGATTAGCGCACGAATTAACACAGCCAATGTTTGCCCGCCCATACTTATACTCAACAGCACGACGAGTACGATGAGCATCCCAAGTGATCCGACTAGCGCCCGCCGCGCCCACTGCTTGGTCACAACTCCGCGCCCCCACGCCGACACACCGATCCCCGCGAGGATGCTCAAGCCGAACACCGTCCACAAATGCCAGCGGACAGGCGCTTGGAACAGGTCAAACGTGGGAATATAGCGATAGAAGAACGGGAAAATCGGCGTATGCACACCCAATG
>JBBQRJ010000032.1:0-20432 GCA_038214955.1 Aggregatilineales bacterium
ATGCCGTTGGTCGCAGGGATGTTCAGGTCGATGATCTGCGACCCGTTCACGAGAATGTCATTCTGGTTAAGCGTCACCACCAGCGGCGTTCCTGCCAGCGTGGTGATTGGGTCGGTGCTATCTATCATTGCCACCAGGTCAGTCGAGGTTAACCGCCCCTCTACAAGATGCTCTTGCAGCCAAGCGCTCAACTGTTCGTCGCTCATGTCCGCCAAACCCAGCTCGTCGATAGTAAAATCGGCGGGCGCGAACAGTGTATATTCCGCGTCGGGATCAGACAGCATTTCGGCTAAATCGCTTCCTGCGAGGATCTCTGTCAAGCCCATGAAATTGAACTCTGAAGCCAACGCATCCAGCAATGTACCGGGTTCGCGCAGCGTCCCAAGTCCTATTTCCACTTCGGCTCGGTCTGTCACGTCGATGAACAACTCTGGAGCATCCAGTGTGCCGATCAGCGCCATGAACGTGTAAGCGTTCTCTTCAAGTTCTTGACCGATTACTTCGGCAAATGTAGTGTTCGGGTCTTCGTTGGCGGTCACGCTGAAATCATAGTTGCCCGAGTCGGTGAGCAGTGACGAGAAGAAACCGCCGCCGTCCATCGCCGGATAATCAATCGCGGCATAGAATACCACGTCGCCACGATGGAAATCGACTGAAGGGCTGCCTTCCAATGCGTTGAGGAAGGTCAAACCACCCGTGCCGGGGAACGGTGAGTCATATGCTTCTTGCACGACAACCGCGTTTAGGCTGCTTGCGCCTACCGTGCCGATGACCGCAATTGTTTGCCATGTACCCGGGAGCAAGTTGAGTTCTGTCGGACCGAGAACCGCTTCGGCTTCAGACCCACCCTCAGGCAGAACGGCAATGGTCAGTGTTCCCATGTCGAAGGTCATCCAGTCCGACATGGACGGATATTCGAGGGCTTCCATTTCCGTATCGACTTCACCATTCAAGCTGACTTGAACAGCAGGTGCATCTGGCGCAAAATGAGCGAAACGCACATGCACGCGCTGATCGGTCATCATTTCGGCGGTGGCTTCGGCGGTGGCTTCCATTTGCATCGTCGGCATGGGTGTTGCTGTCGCATCAGTATGTACGTCTGTCACCTCGGCGGTGACTTCAACTGTCGGTTCAACAGTGACTTCTTGGGCGGAAACCGCGAATGACATCAACAGGGTTAACAGGAGTAGAACAGTTGTCAATCTACGCATATTTGTATCCTTACGTTTTAGATTGCGAAATTTCAATTGTTATTATATCGAGTAAATAAGGCTACTTGATGAGTAAGTCATGAATAAGGGGCGCATAGCGCCCCTGAACAAAATTAGCTGAAAAGGAGAAATAGCGCCGCTATCACAAGGACGAACAGCATAAAACGCTCAAAGGCGGCTTGATTGATTCGACGAATGACGTAGCGCCCAATCCACACCCCGACGGGCAGCACCGGGAGTACCCATAAGATCGACAGGATTTGACTGAAATCGACTAAGCCCGCCAACATCAAACCGGGAAGTTTGATCGCGTTGACGAGCGCGAAAAAGAGGGTCATTGTGCCGACGAACGTCTGCGGAGAGACGTTTTGCATGAGCATATAGACGGTGAATGGGGGAGCGCCCACGTTCGCCATTGCTGACCCTAACCCCGATACCCCACCCGCGAGGTAGCCGTGCCAATTGCGCGGGATGTAGTGAGAGTCCGTCAAGCGATCTCCTACCAGCTTGTAGGCGACAAAAAACAGCGTAAAAATGGCGAGAATATGCTTCAAGGTGGTATTCGGCAAGACGGCGAGTAGATAAGTCCCGATGATGATTCCGACGACGGCGAACGGGATCAAGCGCCAGATGAAGCGCATATCCCACGTATTGCGGTAAATCCATAGGGCGAAAACGTCAGCGCACAACAACAACGGCAAGGTGAGTCCTTGCGCGGCGGGTACGGGCATGACCTGACTCAGCAGCGGAATCGCTAAGACAGCGAGAACCGCGCCTAATCCGCCTTTCGATAAACCGATAAGCAGACAAACGAGTATTAAAATGAGGGCGTACTGCATGAGTTATTGGCGCTGCATCCAGACTAGATATTCGCGCACTTGCAGGTCGGTATTGCGGATTTTCATCGCAAGGTCGGCGGCAAGGTTACGCATGAGGCGAAATCCCATTTGGGGATAGGTACTGCATAAATACATCAATTGTTCGCGGGGGATGATGATCAAATGGGTGTTCGGTTGGGCGCATCGCGCACGCGCTGAACGTCTGCCTTCGTCAACCAGCGAGACTTCTCCGAAGGACTGACCGCGCCGAAGCACGCTGATCGTCTGGGGTTCACCCGTCAACTCTTTGCCAATCAACGCGGGGTCGATTTGAATTTCAACTTCCCCGTTGCCAATGACATAGATTTCTCCGCCGCTCGTGCCTTCCTCGAAAACGATGTCTCCGGCGTTATAGGTTTGCTCTGTGCAAATCGATGCCACCAGTTCAAGCTGAGTCGGGGTCAATTCGTAGAAAATATCCGCTTGCCGTAGTGTCGTCACGAGGGACATGCTCATCTCCTAATTTCGCTTGAGTGGGTGTACACTAACCCGCACACGAAAATTGTAACACGGAACAGAGTCAATGGATCATCAGGACGATTTGCGCGACAAACCGCTGCCCTACAAAGTATGGGGTGCAGAATTGATCGACCCAGAGGCGATCAAGCAGATGGACGCGGCAATGCGTCTGCCGATCAGCGTGGCGGGGGCGCTGATGCCTGACGCGCATGTTGGTTATGGCTTGCCGATTGGCGGCGTGCTGGCGACTGAGAACGCGGTGATCCCCTATGCGGTGGGCGTCGATATTGCTTGTCGGATGCGGCTCTCACTTTATCCTGTTTCCCCGATTGTCGTGGGGCAGAAACCGGGGCAGTTCAAAAAGGCGCTGCTGGAACAAACGCGATTTGGCTTAGGCGCGAAATTTACGGGCAATGACCGGAGCGATCACGAGGTGCTAGATGATCCCGCATGGGAGGCAACCAAGTACCTCAAATCACTCAAGGACACCGCCTATAATCAGCTTGGTACGAGCGGGACAGGGAACCATTTTGCAGAGTGGGGCGCATTCCGCGTAGAAGAAGATGACCTCGAAACGGGGTTGAAAGCGGGCGATTATCTGGCGCTGCTTTCGCACAGTGGTTCACGCGGGGTCGGCTTCAAAATTGCTAACCATTTCTCGAAACTGGCAATGGAAATGCATCCTAAACTTGACCCGTCAGTGCGGCATCTGGCGTGGCTTCCGCTCGATTGGCACGAGGGACAGGATTACTGGCAGTCGATGGAACTGGCGGGACGGTTCGCGGCAGCAAACCATGAAGTGATTCATCAGCGGGTGGCGAAAGCGGTGGGCTTGAAGCCGATTCTTTCTGTTGAGAACCACCATAATTTTTCATGGATTGAGACTATCCCTGCGCCCGCTGGTTTTGAGGGGAAAGATCGCAAGGTGTTCGTACATCGCAAGGGCGCGACTCCAGCGGGAGAAGGCGTGCTAGGCATTATCCCCGGTTCGATGGGTGATGCTGGTTATCTCGTGCGCGGTAAGGGTGTTAGCGACTCGCTCAATTCGGCGTCACATGGCGCGGGGCGGGCGATGAGCCGTAAACAGGCTATTCACAGCATCACCAAGACGGAACGGGATCGCTATTTGAAAGAACGAGGAGTCACGTTGTTGGGCGGCGGCATGGATGAATCGCCGCAAGCCTATAAACCGATTGAACAGGTGATTGCCGCGCAAACTGATTTGATTGACATTATCGGTAAGTTTGTCCCTGTTATGGTGCGAATGTCTGACGACCCCGGAGACGACTAAGTGATCACTCTCCCCGATAAATCGGGGAGCTTCTCAGGCTACGGATGGGACGCATTCGTGAACGGTAACGTAGTGCCTCTGCTGGTCGGGGTCAACCCGTCTCGTAAGCGCAAGCGTCGTTCAGAAGCTACGCGGCTTTAGCCGCTGTAGAGTGTCACACCATAGCGGTTGACCAGTTCGTGCGTCGTTTTGTGCCAAAAATCTTTGCGTGTATTGGCGACCTGCTCGTGCAGCAAGTCGCCTTGCTGCCGTGCTTTTCTGCGTCGCTGACTCCCTTTGACGCGCCGGCTCAACCGTCTCTGATCGACGCGCAGTTTTGCCAGCGACGTTCTCAGCCAGCGCGGGTTGTCAATCATGACGCCGTTGCTCAGGGTCAGCAGACGCAGCAAGCCCAGATCGACGCCAACCTTTGGTTTTCCGTTCGGGATAAATTCAGTGTCAGGAACTTCACATTGCAGGTAGACGTACCAACCACTCGCTTTACGCTTGAGGATCATATGCTTGATGTGCGTGCAGGGCGGCAGTGGACGGTGAAATTTTACCTTAAGGTTGCCCATGTTTTGAATGTAGAGCGTGGTGTGTTTCTCGCCGACATTCAACTTGCAGCCATCCCCATAGGTGTACTCAACCGAATTGAAACGGTCACGTCCTTTGAAACGTGGGTAGCCCGGCGTTTCACCCGCCTTGACCCGTCGAAAGAAGGCGGCGTAGGACTTCTGCAGACGGCGCAAAATCTGTTGCAAACTGCTGGCATTGAGCAGTCGCTCATCCTCTGGCAGTTGGTTGCGCCAGTCACGGAAATAGCACCAGAGCGCCATCGGTTTGATGCGCTCACCCGTTGCCTCGTAGGTGTTCTTGCACACTTCAAGCGCAAAGTTGTAGACCATGCGCCCGTGCCAGAGCAGTATATCAAGGCGTTTCAGTTCCGCATTGCGCAGATAAAGGCGATATGCATAGGTGAGAATCATAAGGCAATTCTACCCTATTTGAGAGAGAAACACAACAGAAAAGGAGGCATTACGGCATTCCCCACCGGGTTTTAACCCAGTGTCCCCTGCCGTTAAATTCTATGGATTGCACAATTGATGAACTGATGTGTGTATGCATCTCACGGCAGGTCGTGGATGGCGAAGTGCTGGCACAGGGGATCAATACGCCGCTGGTGGTGGCGGGGTTCATCCTCGCGCAAGTGACCCACGCGCCGAATGTCGTGTTTGCCTCTGCAATCGGGCAGAGCGTCACGCCAGATTGGGCGCCGCTTGGCGTCGGGCGCATCGAGGATTTGTGGCTCGGCAAGGGGTTGATCAACGTGGGGTTTGTATCCGCCGCCGTTGATCTGCTGCCGAAGTTCAACCCGAAAGAATTTTTCCGACCCGCGCAAATTGACGCGGTTGGCAATTCTAATAACGTCGCGTTCGGCACAGATTATCAGCGTCCACGTATGCGCCTGCCGGGAACGGGCGGAATCCCTGATGTGACGCCTTATTCGGATCACACTTATTTGTATGTGCCGCGCCATTCTAAAATAACGTTTGTCGAAAAGGTCGATTTTGTCAGCGGCATGGGATATGTGGAAGGACGCAAGCGTGGCAGCGGACCCAAGTATCTGCTGACCGACTTAGGGCAGTTCGATTGGGCGAAGGGTCGTATGCGCTTGATCGCTGTGCATCCCGGCGTCACAGTTGAACAGGTGAAGAAGAAAACCGGCTTTGAACTTGAAGTCGCGCCTGATGTGCATGAGACGCCGCTTCCCACTGACGAGGAAATCCGTTTGCTGCGCGAGGAGATTGATCCGTTGGGGGTGCGTAAACTGGAAATGTTGGGCGGGAGCGCACGTAAAGATTTGCTGCGGGAGATTTTAGAAAAAGAAAACGCTTATTAACCACAGAGAACACAGAGAACACAGAGGAGAAAGATTTACTTCTCTGTGACCTCTGTGGTTCAAATTTCTTACTGAACTGCCCAATCGCCGATGTTGCGGAAGCGGTCTGCGGGTGTGCCAAGATAGCCTAACTGTACGCCGCTGACCTGTGTCCGCGTGATGAAGGTGTAGACCGGGTAATACAGCGGAATGGCAATCGCCCGTTCGACGAAAAGACGCTGGAACGAGGCGTAATCGCGCATCCGGTTAATGCCGTAAGACTCGCGGCGGGCGCGTTCTAGCAGTTCGCTGATGCGGCGATCATCTGCGCCGCCGTAGTTCGCCCCGTCGGGGTACTGCCCTTGATGCCAGAAGGCGTACACATCGGGGTCAGCACTTTCGCCAAGCGAATATTCGACCAAGGCGGCGTCGAAGTCGTGCGCCCGTAATCGCGTCTCGTAGGTTTCCCTATCGACTGTTTCCACTGACACATTGATGTTCAACTGTGACCACTGGGTAGCGATCTCGTTCGTCAGATTGACGAGC
The DNA here is from genome assembly GCA_038214955.1 of Aggregatilineales bacterium. GTDB lineage: Bacteria > Chloroflexota > Anaerolineae > Aggregatilineales > Phototrophicaceae > Flexifilum. The sequence goes on from JBBQRJ010000032.1 coordinate 6,247, forward strand.
GCGGGTTCGTCGGGCGTCAAAATGGTGAACGTGAACAGACTTGGGCTGACTTCAAACGATCCTTCGGGGGTTGGTTCTGTTTCGGTATCGTCTGTTCCATTGAGTCGATCCAGACGATCAACGGCTTGCTGCAAAAGCTGACGGGCGCTGTCTTGATTGTATTCAGGCGGTGAGACATCAGGCGCGTATGCCCATGAACCGAGGATCATGGGGCTGTTGGCGCGAAACGCCATGTTTGACATGGCACGATCTACCACAGAAGACGTATCCAGCCCGACATCAAGCGCCTGACGCACGCGCTGTTCACGGAAAAAGCGTGTGTCATCGCTCACCCAATTGAAAATGATTACGCCGAGAGTCGGCTCAATGCCGTTATGCAAGATCAAGCCCGTTTGATTCAGCGTTAGTTGGAATAAGGGGGGGCGTTCGCTCCAGTCACGCGCTGCCAAACCATCAACGGCACCACTTGCAAGGGCGTCATATGCGCCTGTGAACGAGTCGTACAGCTTAAAACTGATTTGATCAAGCATGAAGGCTTGGTTTTGACCTTCAGTACGCTGGCGATAGACAGGCGCAAGGCGCAGGTCAGCCCCCGTGATGCGCTGACCATCGGAACGGAGCGCCTCAAGCTGATACGCGCCTGTGCCAATCGGCGCAAGGTTGAATGGATGTGTCGCAATTTGGGCGGCGTTTGTGCCGCGCAGCGCGTGTTCGGGCAGAATGCCAATCGTCAGTCGATCTAGGAATGTCCCAAGCGGCTGCGTCAACCGGAAGCGGATCAGGTAATCGCCTAGCTGCTCGGTTTCAACCGTGCGCCAGAACGCGCCTAGCTCCGACTCGCCGGGAAAATTCGGTGAGCGCAGCAGCGACATGGTGTAGAACACATCAGCAGCGGTGAAGGGAATCCCGTCTTGCCAGAGTACATCCTGTCGCAGCGTGATCACATATTCCAAGCCGTCGGACGAAATCACCCAACTTTGTGCCAGCGCGGGGATCGGTTCACCAAAGGCGTCGGTTTTGGTCAACCCCTCGTAAATCAACGCCGTGATGTCACGGTCAACGGGGTTGAGGCTGGCAAACAAGGGATTCAACCGCTGTACCTGCCCGATCAACGCTTCGCGGTATGTGCCTCCGCCGGATGTCAGCGTGACTTGAATGGGCGGTGAGGTCGGGTTCGGGGTTGGGCTAGGCAGCGCCGCAATGCTCGTTACTTCTGCTGTCGCTGTCGGCGCGGGTTGGGGGGTATCACCCCCGCGAACGATCAACCCAATGACGAACAACGCCGCCGCGAGAAACAGGGCAATTAGTTGCCAGCGAAATCCACGCAGCATGAGTTCACCTCAACACAAAAAAGGCGTTTCACCATGCCGGGAAACACCTGTGAAAACAAAGTTTGTTCGAGTGGTTAGTTGTTGAGCGCAAATGAAAGAATAGAGACCATCAGAAACACAAAGCCCAACACCACCGTGATCTGAAACAAGGTCTTTTCCAAGCCGCGCCGCGTGCGGGTGATACCGCCGCTTTCGCCGCCGCCTAACAGATCACCTAAGCCTGCGCCTTTTGCTTGGAGCAAGACCAGAATGATCAACACTACTGAAACAATGATTGAGACAATTTGTAAGGCACGTTCCATGCCGCACACTCCTACGTGATAAAAAGCGTTCGCAGTATAGCATGGGGCAAACCGAAAGCAAAGTGCGGGGTGATTTCACCTCACCCCCTAGCCCCCTCTCCGAGCGGAGAGGGGGAATAACGGAGGCTTGGTTACTGTGCGGGTGCTGTAACCAGTGCTTGCAGGTAATCGACTGCGGCGATAAGCTGCGGATCGGTTTCATCCTCAAACGAGGTTGGAGTCCACTCGACGAAAATATCCGGCTCGATGCCCTGTTCGTGAATCCAACGACCTTCTGGCGTTAGCCAGCGGGCAATGGTCAAGCGCACGCCGCCACCGTTGATCAATTGGTGCCACGTCTGGACAGTGCCTTTGCCGAGGGTGGTTTCACCCATAATGACTGCTGTTTCGGTATCCTGAAGCGCCCCGGCGACCAATTCTGACGCGCTGGCGCTGCCTTCGTTGACCAACAGCACAATCGGTACGGTGATGCCGACAAAGCTGCCGTTCGCGTCGTAAATCTGCGTGTTTCCGTCGCCAAAGTCTTCGATGACGACTGAACCTTCTTCGACAAACGCGCTGGCAATATCAATGGCGCTGCTCAACAAGCCACCCGGATTATCGCGGAAGTCCAGCACCAATCCGTTAAGGCTGTTTACGTCAATTGCCTCGAACGCATTATTGAGTTCGCTGCGGGCTTCAACCGTGAACTGGTTCAGCTTGACATAACCGTAATCGCCGTCCAACACTTCGTATTCAACGTTGGGGATGACGATTCGCGCCCGCGTGATGGTGAAGTCGATCAAGGCTTCTTCACGGCGTAAGGTAATATCAACGGTTGTCCCCGCCCGCCCACGCACCAACACAGCGAGTTCGGTTTGATTCATGCCGGTGACTTCTTCATCATCTACGGTAACGAAAACATCACCGGGCAGAATACCTGCCGATTGCGCGGGAGCGCCATCGAGGATGCCGACGACTTCAATTTCGCCCGTGTCTTCGATGGTGTGGATGACCACGCCAATGCCCTCGATCTCGCCTTCTAAATCGCTGTTGAGGAGGTCATAAACATCAGGGTTCATGTAACCGCTGTACTGATCTTCCAGCGCATCGACCATGCCGCTGATCGCGCCATCAACCAAAAGATTCATATCGATAGTCTCAATATAATCGCTTTGAATGAGGTTATAGACCTGCCAAAAAGGTTCAAACGCTTGTTTTGCTTCTGCTGGTGCTTCGGTATCGCTTTGTGCCTGAGTTAAGCCGCGTTCGCTGCCGAGTGCAAAGCCCGCCGTAAAGACGAGCGCGACGATCAACGCTGCTGAGAGGTGCTTTAAGCGCCCTCGAAATTGATGCGAGAATCTCATATTTAGCTCCGCTAAACTCACAGATTATTATTATACGGCGGTGAGGGTAAACATGTGGTGAGAGATGTATTGGTTTTGCGTCGGAGTCGCGCTGATCACAGGGTGAGCAAATAGGCAACGAGATCAGCAATATCTTGATCGGAGAAGTGATCGGCATAATTGCCGTACATCATCGCCCGATAACCCGAAACGACATACTCACTCGGTGCGACGATGCTGTGATGGAGATATTCTTCAGCGTTCATGCCTTCAATGCGAGTCGCGGCACGTTCGCCCACACTGATGAGGCTGGGCGCAAGCTGAAACATGCGTGTTTCCAAACCCGACTGCACATGACAGGTTGAGCAGGGCGGCGCTTCATCGAGACCGCGTGTGAAAATTTGCTGTCCGCGTTCAGCATCGCCGATGGGTTCAGCGCTCACGACTTCGGTAACGATAAGTTCTGGTTCCGCTGTCGCGGCTAACGTGATGGTTGCGGTACTGCTGACAGCTCCACACGCCGTCATGCCCATGATCAACGAGATGAATAGGACTGTGAGTGCTGATTTCAACATGATTGCATCCTCGTGTTGCATTTACGCAGACTACTCCGACATGTGGGATAACACATCTGAATATATGCATGTTTCAGCGTACACACATATTTTGCATCAAGGTAGCAATGAAACGCGAATCTTGGTTTTGCGTGTCGATAGTGTATGCTTACACTCTTTTGACTGAATGACTCACCTTACGCAGGGTGTCCGTTTGACCCCCACCCCGCTCGCTGCGCTCGCCTCCCTCCCCCGAAATCAGGGGAGGGCGCCAACAGGAGTCTGCTTGCTCCCCTCCTCGAATTCGGGGAGGGGTTGGGGGTGGGGTCAGAAATAACGATCTGCGTAAGGTAAGTTATTAACACGGGCTACAACAGGCGCAATTAAATGACCCTTGACTCGACATCCCCCATCCTCAACAGCCGCTATCGTGTACTAGACCGACTCGGCGCGGGCGGCATGGGGACGGTTTACCGCGTATATGACCGCTTGACCGGAAAAATCGCCGCCTTGAAACGTGTTAACCTTCGCTCGAATAAAGGTGACACGTCCGAATATGTCACACTGGCGCGGGAATTTCGTTTGCTGGCGTCTTTCCGTCACCCGAACATTATCAACGTGACGGATTACGGCTTTGATGAGTCTCGCCAGCCGTTCTACGTCATGGCGTTGATCGAAGATGCACGCACGATCACGCAGGCGGGGCGCGACTGCGATTTACACGGCAAGGTCAAGCTCATTATCGACATGCTGCAAGCCCTCGTCTATTTGCATCGACGCGGCGTTTTGCATCGTGACCTGAAACCCGATAACGCGCTGGTAGACCCTGACGATCAACTGCGTTTGGTCGATTTCGGGCTGTCGCTTGAAGGGTCGCAAACCGACGACATGTCTGGCACGCTCGCCTATATGCCGCCCGAAGTTTTGCGGGGCGAAGCACTCTCACCCGCGTCTGACCTGTACAGTGTCGGTGTGATCGCCTATGAACTGCTCACCGGAGACATTCCGTTTGAAATCAGGAACGTGAGAGTGTTTTTCCAACAGGTGCTGCTTACCCCGCCCGATTTATCCCCATTAGAGCCGTCGCTGGCATGGGTGATCGGGCGTTTGCTGGCAAAAGACCCCGAAGATCGCTACGCCAGCGCGGGTGAAACAATCCGTGCCTTGTGCGAGGCGCTCAACATCCCACTACCGGAAGAAACGCGAGGAATCCGCGAGAGCCTGTTGAGCGCAGCAAAATTTGTAGGGCGTAAAACCGAACTCGATGCGCTCATGGGCGCACTCGATTCAGGACGCGGCTCGGCATGGTTGATCGGCGGGGAAGCGGGAGTCGGTAAATCGCGGGTGGTCGAAGAAATACGTATTCAGGCGCTCGTCAAAGGGTTTACCGTGGTACGCGGGCAAGCTGTTGAGGGCGGCGGACTGCCCTATCAACTGCTGCGTAATGTGCTGCCCACGCTGATCCTCGGCAGCACTATGACACCGCTCGAAGCGAGCGTGTTACTGCCGCTCGTGCCAGAAATCGGACAGTTGCTCGAACGCGAGGTCACACCCGCGCCGGAACTTGACCCGCAGTTGACGGCGACTCGCCTGAAAAATACGCTGCTGGATGTGTTTCGCCGCCAGCCTCAGCCCATATTGCTGCTGCTAGAGGATTTGCATTGGGCAGATGACTCGCTTGACCTGCTCGATGCGATCATTGGTTTGAAAACCAAATTCCCCGTCGTGATTATTGCCACCTATCGCAGTGATGAAGCGCCCCATTTGCACGAACGCTTAGACGAGATGCGTCTGCTGTCACTGGCACGGCTGACCGCCGGAGAAGTCGAAACGCTGGCGGTCTCCATGCTAGAGGATACCGGACGCGATCCCAACCTGATCAATTACTTGCTGAAGCAGACCGAAGGCAACGCCTTTTTCATCGTGGATTTGCTGCAATCATTAGGCGAGGACGCGGGGCGTTTGGATGACATCGGCAGTCTGAAGCTGCGCGACTCGCAGGTGTCGCAGGGCGTATTGGCGGTTGCACAGCGCCGACTTGCCCGCGTCCCCGAATCGATGCATAGGGCGGTACGTTTGGCGGCAGTAATCGGACGCGAAATTGATTTCAAACTGATCGCGCACGGCAATCAAGATTGGGTTGATCTCAGCTTGGAGAATGCCATCCTCGAATCGGACGAGGGGCGTTTGTGTTTCGCGCATGACCGCATCCGTGAGGGGATTTTGCGCCAGACCAAACCCGATCTACTGCGTCAGCTTCACGGACAGGCGGCACAAGCCATCGAGTCGGTGTATGCGGGTGATGAACGCTATTATCCCGTGCTGGCAGGTCACTGGAAAGCGGCGGGGGATGATCAACGTGAGGCGCATTACGCCTTAGAAGCGGGCAAACAAGCCGTCCGGCTGAATCAGTTCACGGGGGCGCAAACCTATTTCGAGCGGGTGCTGTCGCTGCTGCCCGACGATGATCCGCGCTCGTTGGACGCCGTAGAACAGTTGGGCAAGCTGTATCACATGGTGGGCAAATTCTGGAGCGCCCAAGCCCTGTACGAAAAACTGCTCACGCTGCCGAATTTGCTGCCGAAACAGCGCGTCGATGCCCTGATCACGCTGGCAGATTCGATCCGTCGCTGCGGAGACATCGCAGCGGCAGAGGTGCTTGCCCTGCAAGCCTATACGCTGGCAGAGACTCACGGCTATCTGGAAGGCGAAGCGAAAGCCCTCACCGCCCGCGCTTACATGAAACTGAATCAAGAGGCATTTGATGAGGCGCTCGTGCTGCTTGAAGAAACCGTCAAACTGTATCAAGCGTTGGGCGATACCTACAACGAACACGAATTAGCGCGTATGCAGCTTCATGTTTACTTCACGCAGGGCGACATCCTCAAGATTTTGCAGCAGTCGGAACTGTGCCTCGACATCAGCACACGGAACAACAACCTCAACCGGATCGCGCTCGACTGCAATAACTTGGGCGTGGTCAATACGTTGATCCAGAATTACGAACCCGCCCGCGCTTATCTCGAACGGGCAAAAACCCTCGCCTCCGACATTGGCAATACGTGGACGGTGGCGCTGGCGTGGTCGAACCTGACCTACAACTACATTCAAGCGGGCGATCTCGTGAACGCGGTGGCGCACTTTGCGCGTACTGTGCAAATTGCCCATGACTACCGCTTTCTGCACTTGATCAACGGGTCGATGTTCCTTGCCGCGATGATCAAGCGGCTGTTAGGCGATCCCGTGACGGCGGTCACATGGATGCAAGTCACGCTGGCACAGTCGGCGCTCGAACCGGATGTGCGCCGCGTCGTCCGCTTGATGATCGAAGCCGTGCGCGACGAAATGTCACCCGACGAGTACGCGAATGCGCTGGTGCTAGGCGAGTCGCTCACCGTTGAGGAGGTGTACGCCGTGATCCGCGCCGAACTGCTGCCACCGAGTTGATCAGTTCTAGCTTAAATGAAGGTTTAAGATTTGTTTCGACTCTTCAATAATGGTTTTTCAGTCACAAGGTCATAACCAAGTGCTTCACTGGTCGCTTTCGCCTGAATCTGGATCAATTTTGCAACTTCCCAGACAATATCCATAGCCGTCGTCATCGTGACGATCTCGGCTTCACCGAGTTTGTCTGTTGCCAACTGTTCAGCAAGCCCCGTGTAGATCAAAGCGTACTTGCCAAAATGATCACGTAAATTTTGACCCTGTTTGAGTTTCAGTTCGCCGCGTAACTGTGCTGTTGTGCGCTGCCATAAGCCACGATAAACCCGCTCTGTTGCTTCGGCGTAAATCGTTGCTGGCATGTTCAATACCGAAACTTTCAATGCTTCAACAAATTGATTGCGGGTGATGATCCCATCAATCCGCGCCTTGATCCAAGTGTCGTCTTTGCCTTCAAGAGTATATTTTTCTATCGCCCGATCAAACGAACGGAACAGACCGAGTTCTGGGTCTTGGGCTTCTTCAAGACGTTCTCTCCCCACTTGAGCTAACCACATTTTCATGGGTTCAACTTTGGGCGATGGAATCGATTGAATGAGACGAAATGCCTGTTCAGTATTCACGACATCGGTCAGACGCATCTTGTTGTCAGGGGCGAGCAATTTGATCTCCTTACAGTTTGTAAGGACTTCACTCCCTTCTTTTTTGAGGCGATTTTTCAATACGTGATAGTAGTTTCGGGCTGCTTTGGAGTCTGCATCAAGCAATACAGCAACAATATCTAAGACGCTGTAATACCATTCGCCTTCATGCCACTCTTTGCGAATACGTTCAGCGTCAATCGGGGTATAGGGAATCAAATTGTCGCTCATAAGTTTTTGTCCTTAACATGCTGTAAATAGCAGCCAGTTAACATGCTTAAATTATAAGACGGTTTCCAACATTAGCAAGCAGCAGCAGATTAGACCATGTTGTAATCGTTCTCCTCTTGACTCTATACGCCGATTAAATCTATACTGAACCCTATGAACACGTTCCGCACTTTCCCCACGATGCGAATGCCACGTTTATCCCCTACGGACAGACGCAGGTGTTTTTGTCGTGCCTAACGAGCGCGGCTAAATTCTGGTTATGCAAATGACCGTCTGTCCTCTGTGGACAGGCGGTTTTTTATTGTGGAGCGGTTAGCGGTTAGCGATTAGCCGTTAGCTCATCTAAAATACGCAGCAACTTTGTCTAATCGGTCTATCTTGCTTTTGCTAACTGCTAAAAGCTAATCGCTAACTGCTGAGGTTATCTTATGCCCAAAACCATTCACGTTTCCGTCGCGTGGCCCTACGCCAATGGCGATCTCCATGTCGGTCATCTGGCGGGCGCGTATCTTCCCGCCGACATCTTCGCACGCTATCACCGTTTGAAAGGCAACCGCGTGTTGATGGTGTCCGGTTCGGACAGTCACGGCACGCCGATTAGCGTAGAGGCGGATAAGCGCGGCGTCTCTGCCCGCTCAATCTTCGAGCATTATCACGAGCGTTTCTTGCTCACGCAGCAAAAGATCGGCATCAGCTACGATCTGTTCACGCACACCGACACGGAAAATCATCATCAGGTGTCGCAAGATATTTTCCTGCTGCTGCTGGAACGCGGCTACCTGTATAAAGAGACGCAAAAACTGCTCTACAGCGAGATCGAAAAGCGATTCTTGCCGGATCGCTACGTAGAAGGCGAGTGTTATATCTGCCACTACCCCGACGCACGCGGCGATCAATGTGATAACTGCGGCAATCTGCTTGACGCCACGCTGTTGATCAACCCGCGCAGCAAGAATCACCCGGACGAACAGCTCTCGATCCGCGAAACCGAACATTATTTCCTCGACTTGAGCAAGTTCACGCCGCAACTGCTGGAATATCTCGATAAGCACGAACCGCATTGGCGGGCAAATGTCCTCAGTTTCAGCCGCAATTTCATTCAGGAAGGCTTACGCGGACGCCCGATCACCCGTGATATTGATTGGGGCGTGCGTGTGCCGCTGGAAGGGTGGGACTCTAAACGTCTGTACGTGTGGTTCGAGGCGGTGATCGGCTATTTCAGCGCCAGCATCGAATGGGCGAAAAACACGGGTCAGCCAGCGGCGTGGCTCGATTGGTGGTACAACCCCGAAGCCGAAATCTACAACTTCATCGGCAAGGACAACATCCCTTTCCACACGGTGATCTGGCCCGCTGAACTGCTCGGCATCAACGGCATATACAATCCCGGCAGCGAAATACCGCTTAGTCTGCCCTATGATGTCCCCGCCAACGAGTTCATGAACATCGAAGGCAAGCAGTTCTCGAAAAGCCGCAATTGGGCGATCTGGGTGCCGGATATTCTGGATCGCTATCAGGCGGACGCGGTGCGCTATTACATCGCGGCGATGTTCCCCGAATCAAAGGACGCCGATTTCGCATGGGATGGCTTTTTCAGCCGCGTGAACGCCGAACTGTTGGCGGCATGGGGTAATCTGGTCAACCGTATGTTGAGCTTCGCCTACAAGCGATTTGAAGGCAAAGTCCCGATCTACGACGAACTCACGTTTGAGGATAAGCAGATTATCGCCAAAGTGGAACACGGTTTCGAGGAAGTGGGCGCGTTGATCGAGGCGGTCAAACTGCGCGAGGCGCTGACAACCGCCATGACTCTCGTGCGCGATGCCAACGCCTATCTCGATACGCGCAAGCCCTGGATGACGATCAAAGAGGACGTAGCGGACGCGGCGCGTTCGGTCTACAGCATCCTCAACGTGATCAACAACCTGAACATTCTGCTTGCGCCCTTTTTGCCGTTCAGCGCCCAAACTGTGCGCGAGTATCTGGGCTTTGACGGGCAGATTTTCGGGGAGTTGAACATCGTAGAGTACGCTGAGTCGACGCGCTCTCATAAGGGGCTGGTCTACGACGGCACAAACGCGATTGGCAAGTGGGAAAAGACCACGCTACCGCCCGGTCAAGCCCTGCGCGAACCGAAGGCGCTGTACATCAAGCTCGAACCGGAGATTATTGAACTGGAACGCGGGTATCTCGGCGCCCCAAGAGACGAACAGGAAATCAAAGTTTAAGGGCAAGAAAAGCAAGAAAGAAAAGACTCAACGCAAAGGCGCAAAGGCGCGAAGACGCAAAGTAATAGTAAGAAAAAGGCATTTCCGACCCCACCCCCAGCCCCTCCCCGAATTCGAGCAGGGGAGCAAGCAGACTCCTGTTTGCGCCCTCCCCTGAATTCGGGGGAGGGAGGCGAGCGCAGCGAGCGGGGTGGGGGTCAAACTGACACCCTCCGTAAGGTGAGTTTTTAACCTTTTCTCTTTGCGCCTTTGCGCCTTTGCGTCTTTGCGTTAGGCACTATCTTTTTCTTTTCTCTCTTATCCTGCTGCACCCGTCATGATGCTGCGAACGGTGATCGCGGCGATCAGCGCGAAACCCCAGATATAGCTGCCCATTGCGGGGCGCTTCTTGGCGGTAGTCTCCACAAAGATGAAAAACGGCAGCGACAGCACCGCGCCCATCCCGTAGATCAGATGCACGTCTTGATAGGGGCGGGCATTGACTCCCAGATACATCACCAACCCGATCCCCGCTTCGACCACCATCAGCGCCGTTGTCGCATAGACCGCCCGCCGAAACCAGCGCGTCACATCGCCATGCCGGATCAAGCCGATGTAAATGGCGATTACAAAGCCGACCAAGCCGATGATCAGCGCGGCGCGGCTCAGGTGAAAATGCGACTCACGCAGCAGCAAAAACAGGTCGGGACTCATCCAACCGCCTCAGCAGATTGACGCTTGTTGGGCGCTTTGACCTCTTCAGGGTGATTAGTCGCCAGCAGGAAGCCAATGAAGATCAAAATCACGCCGAACATTTCACCCGCATATTTGAGTTCGGTCAGGTTCAGGCGGATCAATGCGCCGCCTAAAGCGGGCAGCAGTCCGCCAGCGGCGATCAACCAGTTGCCGTAAACACGGTTCGCCATGATCCCTTTGCGGCGGAACAGCCACGCCGAATAGATCGCGCCGCCCACGAGCGCCACCGTCCCCCAGATGTTCATGATGGGGACGAAACCGCGCACGCCACCTTTTTGCATCACCTGATCAATGATGCTTAACATATCAATTCCCGGACGCCATGCGTCACCGTTCAGCGGCGTAAGGAACAGCGCCCAGGGCAGGGTCATTACGCCGATTAAGATCAACGCCATTTGGATGTTCCGCGCAATGCTGCCGCGCCGCACCAGCAAATAGACCGTGCCTTGTCCCAACCAGGGGGCAACCATCAACGCCCCTGCCCATTCCCACAGCGCGAAGAAAAGCGGACTCCACGTAAACGAGAGGATCACCTGTGAGAATGAACCGAGAAAATACAGCGCCAGCCCGATTGACCATGCCAGCAGGTGAGGGCGCAGTTTGCCCTCGCGCCGTGCTGCCAACCAGCGCAGAAACACCACTCCGGTAAAAATCGCGCTGATCGTCGCCGTGATCACCGAGAGGACGAGTGGGAGCGTAATTATCATGTTACGTCCTGTGAAATTCTGAACAATCTTTGAGCGTGAGTATAGCAGATTTCTGTAGATTTTTCACCAACACGACGACTTCCTAACGCTTGATCAACCCGACCTTGTGACGAATCGGCAAATGCGGTAAGTTTCTACAGTTGAATCGATGGAGTAATTATGCCCGACTTACAACAACGCATAGACGATCTACGCCGCGCCGTTCAAGAACTCCCGTCCGACGCGGAAGCGGCGGCACTGACCGACCTCGAACGCCGCGCACGGGCGTTATTGACAGACGCGAAAAATACGCCGCACGAGTCGGCGGCACAGTCGCTTTTTGCAGAACTGGCACGCTTGAGCAGCCCCACCTCGCCCGCTGCGGCGACGGTGCGCGGGTTAGTTCGACGCGCCCGCATTCGCATCGAGATCGCAGGGGATGACGACGACGTAGACGAGGCGATTGATATTCTCGCAGAGGCGATTGCGCTCAACGCCCGCGACAATGATGTGATCACCCTGCTTGAAGAAGCGGGCAAGCAGAGCCAGCAAGCACAGCAGCGCGTCAATGACCTGTTCACACGGCACGGAGTCACGCGCACGCCCCCTAAACCAACCATCCAGACGCAAGACAATATGCCTCGCGTTGGGGGGAACGGCGGCACGACTGCCAGCAGTTCGACGCGCTCCACCGGGACGATGCAGCCCGCGCAAGGTGACTCGCGCCGCAGCACGCCGACTCCCTCCGACAGCACCGATGCGATCCTCTCGGAGATGACCCAAGCCTACTACGCGGGTGATTATCAAATCGTGGTTGATCTGGCGAACAAGGTGTTGAGTCAGCAGCCCGCCAACCCGACGGCACAGGAATACAAACAAAAGTCGGAAGATAATATCATTCGCGGCGTCGTGCCAGATCACCGCATCCCGTTTGATGCGCGAGTCGCTTACAACCGTGCGAACTCGCTGGTGCGTGCGGGCAATTACGATGAAGCCGAACGCCTGTATCGTGAAGCGCGTGATCTGGCGGAACGGGCTGGCATCCCCTCGTGGAAAGACGCCGAACAAGCCCTGCTCGATATTCAGGATTTGGCGCTTGCCCGCGAGATGCTCAACGAGGGTGATCGTTTGATGGCAAACGATCAGTGGGGCGAGGCACTGCGTAAATATGAGGGTGCGCTCCGTGTCGTGCCGAACGATCCACAGGCGGAAGAACGCATTGACAAGATTCGCCGCATTCAAGGCGATACCGAAGGCGCAACCGCCCAGTTGAGCATGTTGGGCGGCTCGTTGGGCGATCAAGCGGCGCAGTTGCAGAACATCCTCAACATCGTGGCGCGTCTGCGTCAGTTGTTGCCCAACAGCACACGCCTACAGGGGCTGTCGCAAGACACGAATAACCGCCTCAACGCGATCAAGGGGCAGATCAACGAGCAGTCCTCATCGGCACTCAATCGAGCGGGCGCAGCGGGGACGCTGGAAGAACGCATCAGCTTGACCAACGAGGCGCTGACTCTGCTGGACTTGGGGACGAAACTTGACCCTAGCGATCAAACGCTGTCCGAGATGCTGTCGAGCGCACGGGCATCTGCCGCCGATATGCAGCGGGCGCGTCAGGTGGTCGAACAAGCGGCACGGCATATCGCACAGAATTACGATAACGAACTGCTGCAAGCGCGATCCATGCTCAGTGGTTTGATGAATTACGCGCAGGACAGCCGTTACCGCGCCGTCGTGAACGATCTGCTGTCACGCTACATCGAACGGGCAGTTGTGGCGGTAGAAGATGGCGACGTAGAAGAAGCGCAAGCCCTCTTACAGACCATGCGTGATGAGCCGTTCAATATTCTGGGGCGGCGTTCCGAAGTCAACCGCATCGAAAGCCAGATTAAGCAGCTTCGCCAGCGCGGTCAACTGCGGGCGGCGGGGATCGGCGGCGCAATTATTGTCGTCATTCTGGTGATAGCCGGACTCACGCGCCCCACATGGCAGTCGGTTTTCTTTCCATCACCGACGCCGACTCAAACCTATACGTTTACACCATCGCACACACCAACTGCATCCGATACGCCGACGCCTTCCAGCACGCCGACAGCGAGTTTTACGCCAACACCGACCTTTACCGCCTCTAACACGCCAACAGACACGAACACGCCAACGGCGAGCTTTACGCCCACCTCCACCTTTACCCCTACCGATACGCCGACGGTCACATCGACACCGACCTACATCTGCCGCGCTTTCACGACGCAAAATACGAATGTGCGGACGACCCCAAGTTTTGATGCCGCTCTGTTCGGTCAAATTCCAGTGTCAACTGTCGTGAATGTGTTGGGGCAGGAACGCGACGATCAAGGCAATCTATGGTTTAAAGTGGATGTTGAGGTTCAAGGCACGACGGTGCAAAACGTATATGTCCCGGCGGATCGGGTGACACAGTTCGCTGAATCGGGATGTCCCGCGTTCCCATGACAAGCAGTTAGCGATTAGCGGTCTAAGAGAGTGTCTAAAGACGGACGGAATATATTCCGTCCCTACGAAAATCTGCCTGTAGGGACGCGATACATCGCGTCCCATATGCACCAAGTTAAGGAAAAAGGATAATCTTGAAGTTCATCACAACAAACAAGAAAGCCCTTTTTCCCATGACAACAGTAACAGAGTTCATGCAGACGTTCCAGCATGTATTCGGGACAAAAGCCAACTCATTGG
>JBBQRJ010000033.1:0-20027 GCA_038214955.1 Aggregatilineales bacterium
TGGATTGCGGCAACTGCCCTACAACATGATTTAATCCTGCTGACCAAAGATCAGCATTTTCAGCACGTCGATGGATTAACCGTCGAGAGTTGGTAAAGAGAGTCACATGACACAAAGACACACGAACCGAACGTACACGAACCGCCGCTATTTAGACGCGATCCAGAATCATGTCGTGATCTATGACGGCGCAATGGGAACGAGCATTCAGCGTTACAACCTGACCGCCGATGATTTTGGCGGCGAAAAATACAACGGCTGTAATGACTTTCTGGTCATCACCCGTCCCGACGTGATCGGGGAGATTCACGCCTCATTTCTAGCTGTCGGCGCGGAAGTGGTCGAAACCTGTACCTTCCGCAGCAATCCGCTCACGCTGGCGGAATACGGCTTAGGCGAGAGAACCTATGAAATCAACTTCGCGGCGGCACAGTTAGCACGCGGCATCTGTGATCGCTTTGAGCGCGAAACGGGTATCCCGCGCATGGTCGCAGGCAGCATTGGACCCTCTGGCAAACTGCCCAGCGGCAATGACCCCGACCTCAGCAACATCACGTTTGAAGAACTGGCGAACATCTTTTCCGCACAGGCGAAAGGCTTGATCGAAGGCGGCTGCGATGTGCTGCTGATCGAAACGAGTCAGGATATTCTCGAAGTCAAAGCTGCCGTCTACGGGATCAACCGCCTGTTTGCAGAATTGGGCGTGCGTATCCCCTTGCAGGTGCAAATCACGCTGGATACGAGCGGGCGCATGTTGTTCGGCACGGACATCGCCAGCGCATTAACGACGCTCGAACCGCTGCAACTGGACGTGATCGGCTTGAACTGTTCGACAGGTCCCGAATACATGCGCGAACCCGTCAAATATCTGGTTGAAAACAGCCACTACCCGATCAGCATTCTGCCGAACGCGGGCTTGCCGATCAATGTGGATGGCGAAGCGGTTTACCCGATGGAACCCGAACCCTTTAGCGACATGGTAAGCGAATTCACCCGTTGGGGTGTCGGGATCGTTGGCGGGTGCTGCGGCACACAGCCCGAACACATCAGCAAGCTGTATCAAAAGGTACACGGGCATTCGTATGAAGATGTGCTAGAAGGACGCGCCACACGCCGCGCATCGCTCAAGCGCCAACCTGAAAATGTGGCGAAGGCGTCAAGTAACATGCGTGCCGTCCCGATGATCCAGAATCCGGGTCCCACAATGATCGGGGAACGCATCAACACGCAGGGCAGTCGCAAGGTCAAGCAGTTGATCCTCGCAGACGATTACGACAGCATCATCCCCATAGCCGTACAGCAGGTAGACAGCGGCGCTCACATGTTGGATGTGCAAGTCGCGCTGACCGAACGTAACGACGAAGCCGAACAGATGAAAATTCTCGTCAAGAAGCTGTCAATGGCAGTCGAAACGCCGTTGATCATTGACGTGACTGATCCGCCAGTGGCAGAGGCGGCGCTCTCGGTCTATCCCGGCAGAGCGATCATCAACGGGAACAACCTCGAAAACGGGCGTGAACGCATCGACAAAGTGATGCCCCTTGCTCGGAAGTATGGCGCGGGCGTGCTGTCGATGACGATTGATGAAGTCGGCATGGCGCACACCCGTGATACAAAGCTGGCGATTGCACAGCGCATCACCGACATTTCGGTGAACGAATTTGGACTCCTGCCCGAAGATTTGATCTTCGATGCGCTGACCTTCCCGCTCACCACCGGACAGGAAGATTTACGCAATGATGCGATTGAGACGCTTGAAGGCATTCGCTTGATCAAACAGCACATTCCCGGCGTGATGACTGCGCTCGGTGTGAGCAACGTCTCATTCGGGATCACCCCGGCGGCACGCGGTGTCTTGAACAGCGTGTTCCTGTATCACGCGGTGGCGGCGGGGCTGGATATGGCGATTGTTAATCCGGCGCATATTACGCCCTATGCCGAAGTTCCCGAAGATCAACGCAAGTTGGCGAACGACCTGATCTTTAACTCGGATGAAAACGCGCTCCCGCGCTTCATCCAGTATTTCGAGCAAAACGAGGTCAAGGTCGGGGGACAGCAGGTCGAAGACCCCACCGCCACCATGACGGCTGAACAAGCCGTTCACTGGCAAATTCTCCACCGCAAGAAAGAAGGCGTAGAGCGGCTGGTTGATGAATGCTTGACCCGTCAGGATGCAGTCGGCGTATTGAATAACGTGCTGCTCCCCGCTATGAAAGAAGTCGGGGATAAATTTGGCGCGGGCGAATTGATTTTGCCGTTCGTGCTGCAATCCGCTGAGGTCATGAAAAAGACGGTTGCCTATCTCGAACAGTTCATGGATAAACTGGAAGGCGTCACGAAAGGCACAGTCGTGCTGGCGACGGTTTACGGTGATGTGCATGACATCGGCAAAAACCTCGTCAAGACGATTTTGAGCAATAACGGCTACACCGTGCATGATCTAGGCAAGCAAGTTCCTGCCAACACGATCATTGAGAAGGCGATTGAGTTCAAAGCGGACGCCATCGGTTTGAGCGCCCTGCTCGTCAGCACATCGAAGCAAATGCCGCTGATCGTCAATGAACTGGCGCGGCGCGGCTTGAGTTTCCCCGTGCTGATCGGCGGCGCGGCGATCAATCGCAAGTTTGGGCGGCGCATCCTGTTTCTTGAGGAAACCGAAAAACCCTACGAACCCGGCGTGTTCTACTGCAAAGATGCCTTTGAAGGCTTGGAAGCAATGGATCGCCTGTCGGATAAGCCAAATCGTCCGGCGTACATTCAACAACTGCAAGCCGACGCTTACGCCGAAATGAATAAACCCGTCCCGGTGACGCGCAAACGCGATTACTCGCATGTGGTGACGGTCAAACCAGCGCCAGATATTCCTACGCCGCCTTTCTGGGGCGTCAAGACGATTCGTTATTTCCCGTTGGAAATCGTGTTGCAACATCTCGATAAGCCGGAATTGTTCCGCTTGTCGTGGGGCGCGACCAATACGCACGGCGAAGCGTGGAAGAAACTCCAAGCAGAGTATGAAGCGCGTTTGTACAAGATGAGCCGCGAAGCGTTAAGCACGAAAACACTGCTCCCGCAAGCAGTCTACGGCTACTTCCCCGCCAACAGCGATGGTGATGACCTGATCATCTATGACCCTATGCCGTTCCAGAACGCCAGCAACGGAAGCATTGAACGGCGCGAAATTGCGCGGTTCGCCTTCCCACGTCAGCCGTTCGGTGATCATCTGTGCATCAGCGATTATTATGCGTCCGTCTCCAGCGGCTTGATCGACGTTGTGCCGCTGCAAGTTGTGACGGTGGGCGAAATTGCATCAGAGCATTTCGATAAGATGCAAAACGCGCACGAGTACAGCGAAGCCTATTTCTTTCACGGGTTGGCAGTACAAGCCGCCGAAGCGACGGCTACCTATGTGAACGAAATCGTGATCAACCGCGAGTTGGCAATCCCTGAAAAGCGCGGCAAGCGTTACAGTTGGGGTTATCCGGCTTGCCCTGACCTGAGCGATCATGAGACGGTGTTAAAGCTGATGCCGCAAGCCGTGACCGAAATTGGCATGACGCTGAGTCCCGCTTACCAGTGGATACCGGAACAAAGCACGGCGGCAATTGTCGTGCATCACCCCGACGCGAAATATTTCAATATCGGTGTAGATCGCGTGCAGCAAATCGAAGAAGCCTAGTACCTCAACTTGATGAAAACGCGGGGTATTTTGGGCAAATTCAGCGACATAATCCCCTCATCTTTAGCCAGTTGAGGTACTAGCCCCTAACTATTGTGGCGTAGGGGCGATCTAGACCTGATTACACTCGTAGTCAATGTAAAGGAGTATGAATATGATCGGGCAAAATCGTCGGAGTGTCTTTGCTGGTATTGGTATGATCACCATAGCCGTGATTGTTACGGCGGGGCTGCTGGCAACGTTTCTTAATCAACGCTGCCAAAGCAATTTTCGAGCTACGTTGAGCATCTACCCGGATGCAGAGATCGTGACTGAGGCGTACCCATTTTTGGCGTTGCAGCGCGTGATATTGCACAGTGCGGATTCCGTTGAAATGGTCAGCGCATGGTATAGAAGCGAACGTGCTGCTGCCATGCGTGAAGCAGTGACTGGAGGAACAGTCAGCAGTCTGCCGCCAGAAAATTGGGTGATAGAAGCCGCACAAGATCGGGAAGGCAGCGTGATCACGATTTCCGAGACCTGCCCATAATGAAAGATGTTGAACCACAAAGAGAATTTATACGTACTAATACGTAAACTCAATGGCTTTGTGGTTCGAGGTGAAAACATGAAACAGCGTCGCAGTTGGCGTCCGGTAGTTGGTTGTTTAATGATTGTCGTGGTGATGTCTGCCTGTATTTTGGGGTCGATTCTAAGTATCAATGGCGTGTGTGGTGCATACCTGCCACAACGACTCCCGACCTACCCCGGCGCAGAAGTGGTTGCCGAAGGGCATAACTTCCTGTCGTCGTGGGGTATGGGCAACACTGTCCTTACGCTCTACACGCCGGATGATCCCGATACGGTGCGCTCGTGGTACGGCGTGCAAACCGGACGATTTTTACGTGGGGCGATTGAAAACCCGACGCCGATCACCGACTTGGGGCGGCAGATCGCCCGCGTCGATTTTAGCATCGCCCGCGCCGAAGATGGCGTTGGCACGCAGATCATTTTGTTCGGTACGTGTTTGAACTGAGAGCCTTGTAATGCTGACGAAGCTGAGAATTCGCAATTTCAAGCAGTTTGATGACGTAGAGATTGAGTTGGGTCAAAACGTTGTGTTTATTGGCGCGAACAATTCTGGCAAAACGTCAGCATTGCAGGCGATCTTTTTATGGCATCGAGGGATGAAGGAATGGCTGACAAAGCGTGGCGTTGATAAAATCCCCCCACCGAATCGTCCTGGAGTAGCTATAAACAGATTGAGTCTATCTGCGATTCCAACACCAAATGCAAAATTGCTTTGGAAAAAAGCGGAAGTTGGGCGTTCAAAAACTAAACTAATCACAATTACCTTAAGTGGGGTAAGTGACTCAGAGTGGATATGCGCTTTAGATTTTAGGTATATGAATGAGGAATCTATCAATTGCACACCTCACAAAGTAGCTAGTGGCACTTTGATGCATATTCCTGAGCAGGCTACGAAAATTCAAATTGTGCTACTACCTGCTATGTCTGGATTAACCATTAATGAAGATGAGTTAAAACGCATCAGCATTGATACCCGAATTGGGCAGGGACGAACAGCTGAAGTTTTACGTAACCTTTGTTATATATTGTTTAGTGAGCAAAAAGATTATTGGCAAAAGTTGTTAGTTAACCTTAAAACAACTTTTGGAATTCAACTTTTGCCGCCTAATATCCTCCCAAATGGCAACCTTCAGTTGGAATATAAAGATCGAGATGAAACTACACTCGATTTGTCATCAGCGGGGCGTGGAATGCTTCAAGTCTTGCTGCTGCTAACCTATATGTACGTTAATCCCGGTGCTGTTTTGCTTTTAGATGAGCCGGACGCCCATTTAGAAATCATCCGCCAGCGCGAAATCTATAGCTTATTGACATCCGTAGCACGAGAGCAAGGATCACAAATTATCGCGGCGACTCACTCGGAAATAATTATGGAAGAAGCCGCAAAAAAAGATGTGGTCATTGCCTTTGTTGGCAAACCTCATCGTGCAAATGATCGCCGCAGTCAGGTCGAGAAAGCTCTAAAGTCCATTCCCTTTGACCACTACTATCAAGCGGAACGTGTGGGTTGGGTACTCTATATTGAAGGCTCGACTGATATTTCGATATTGAAAGGCTTGGCACGAAAACTCAACCATGAAACTGCAAACTTGCTCGATGAGGTTTTTGTCCAACCTGTCAATACGAATGTGCCGCAGCTAGTACGGGATCACTTCTATGGGTTGCAGGAAGCAAAGCCTGATCTTGTCGGTTATGCCTTGTTTGATCGACTCGAAAAACAGCTTGGGACGGATCAGGCGTTGACGATTCAAATGTGGCGGCAGCGCGAAATTGAAAACTATCTCTGTACACCAGAAACTTTGATCACATTCGCCCGTGAATACCGCGCTGGCAATGTTTTTAGCTCTGAACACGTGGATCAGCGGGAAGTATTTATGCGCGAGAGTATCAATGAGATTGAAATTGCATTGAGAACCCTGAGACGCCCACCCGCATGGTCAGCAGACATCAAAGCAACGGATGATTTTCTTGATCCCCTGTTTGATACGTATTTTAGCAAACTCAAATTGCCGAATTTGCTGCTAAAAACCAATTATCATGTTCTCACAGAGTTCGTTCCTGTAAACCTTATTGATCCCGAAGTGACCGAAAAGCTAGACGCGATTGTTGCGGTAGCGAAACGCGCCAAGCCGCGAGAGGATTAACCGATGTTCCAGCGATGGAGGGTCAAGGCACGGATTCAAGGCGTCATTGCGTCTCTACCGGGCAGCAGCAATCTCAACTACATGATGCAGAAATACGTTTCGGGGTCGTTGAAAAGCACGACACGCGATCTCCGTTCGCGCATCACGCCGAG
Source organism: Aggregatilineales bacterium (assembly GCA_038214955.1). Taxonomy (GTDB): domain Bacteria; phylum Chloroflexota; class Anaerolineae; order Aggregatilineales; family Phototrophicaceae; genus Flexifilum. Next base: position 6,543 of record JBBQRJ010000033.1, read on the forward strand.
CGTTGAACATCTCAAGTATTTCCAGAAATTCAGCGGAAAGCCGCTGCCTACTCGCGTGCTGGAATTGGGAACGGGCTGGTTTCCAACAGTTCCTATCGCGCTGTATCTATGCGGGGTCAACGAGATTTATACGATTGATGTGCAGGACTTGACCAAGCCGGATTATTTCTGGAGCATGATGAAAATTCTCGATTCGTTTTCGGAAGCCGAAATGTTAAAAATGCTCCCGCAAATGCAACCGGAACGATTCCAACGCTTCAAGAAAGAAATCGCGCAGAGCAAGGACATTGACCAGATCAGGCAGATGATGAATATTCATCCCATCATCGGGGATGCGCGAAAGATGGATTTTCCCGATCAGCATTTCGACTTGATCATCTCAAATTCCACGCTGGAACACATCGAACGGGATGTGATCGTGGGCATCTGGCAAGAATTTCACCGTCTGTTGACTCCTACCGGCATCATGACCCATTTCATCGACATGAGCGATCATTACGAGCATTCCGACAAGTCGATCAACCGTTACAACTTCCTGCAATACGATGATCGCGCATGGGAACACTTCAATAACAGTGTGATGTTTCAAAATCGGCTGCGCTATCCCGATTACGTCCGCATTCACGAGGCGGCAGGTTTCGTGATCCGCGAAATGGGAGTTTACAACGGCGACCCTTCACACTTTAGAAGCATCGCACTCGCTGACCCGTTCAAGAAGTACACGCAAGAGGAACTGCTGCCCATTTATTTATGGGTGGCATCATCAATCGCCCCATCAAATGTCTAGTTAGCGTGAGCAATTCAAATGGCACAGAACCCCTTTATTGAACGTATTACCCAACCAGATCGTCCGCTGCTGGCAGATGGCGCAATGGGGACACAATTACACGGGCGCGGCGTCTCGATGGATGCGTGTTTCGATGATCTCAATCGCAAGCGTCCCGACATCATTCTGGATATTCACCGCGCTTACTTGAAGGCGGGTGCGGAACTGTTGGAGACCAACACCTTCGGCGCGAATCGTTACAAATTGGCGGATCACGGCTTAGAAGACCGCGTGGCAGAAATCAACCGGGCGGGCGCACAATTGGCGCGTCAAGCCATCAGAGAGAGTGAACGCGAAAACGTTTATATCGCGGGGTCGGTAGGTCCGTTGGGACTCGGCGTGCAGCCTTATGGACGCTTGAAAGAAGAAGACGCCAGCGCCGCCTATGCCGAGCAGATCAACGGCTTGATCGCGGGCGGCGTTGATGTGATCCTGTTCGAGACGTTTAACGACCTCGCCGAAATATTGATCGCGCTCAAGACCGTGCGTGACATTGCGCCAGACATGCCCGTGATCTGCCAGATGACGTTCGCACAGGATGATCGCACGCTCTCCGGTCACATGCCGGGCGCAGTGGCGCGGGCGCTGGTCGAGGCGGGGGCAGATGTGATCGGCGTAAATTGCAGCGGCGGTCCCGTGCAAATTGCCCGCGTGTTACAGCAAATGCGTCAGGTTGAACCGGGCGCGATCTATTCTGCCATGCCGAACGCGGGATTCCCGCAAACGCTGGGCGGACGAACCATGTACCCTGCAACCAGCGACTATTTCGCAGATTACGCGCTCCAATTCAAGGCGATAGGCGCAAACATCATTGGTGGGTGCTGCGGCACAACGCCAGATCACATTAGCGCCATGCGTAAAGCACTAGACGATACCTCGCGCCCTCTGCCCCGCGTCACCATTTTGGAGACGAACGGTGATGAAGGCGGCGGCGTAGCAGAACGTCCTAGCGAATTGGCATTCAAACTCACCAGCGGTAAATTTGTCGTGAGCGTGGAAATCAATCCGCCGCGTTCGCACAACTTTGATCGCCTGTTGCAATCCGCCCAACTTCTACGGGATGCGGGCGCAGACGTGTTGAATATCGCGGACAGCCCCACTGCCCGTATGCGCGTCAGTCCGTGGGCGGTGTGTCACTCGCTGCAAACGCGACTGGGAATCGAAACAGTGCTGCACTTCCCCACACGCGGGCGTAATTTGCTCCGCATTCAGGGCGATTTACTTGGCGCTCATGCGCTTGGTGTGCGGAATATCTTTGTGTGCATGGGCGATCCGACGCGCATTGGCGATTACCCCGACGCAATGGACAACTATGACATTGTGCCATCGGGCTTGATCCGTCTGGTGGATGAGCGCATGAACGCGGGCGTGGATCAGGCGGGGAACTCGTTAGGGCAGCCGACCAGTTTCACGATTGGCTGTGCCTTGAGCATGGGCGCACCTGACCTCGATAAAGAGATCGATGTGCTGCGTAAAAAGATCGACGCGGGGGCAGATTTCGCGCTCGGTCAGCCTGTGTTTGATGCGGCAGTCGCAGAACGGTTCTTGAAGCGTTACGAAGAATTGCAGGGTCACGCGCTGAAACTCCCCGTCTTGATGGGGATTCTGCCGCTGTATAGTCTGCGACATGCCATGTTCCTGAACAATGAAATACCCGGCATTGAAATCCCCGCTGCGATCCTCAAGCGGCTGGAAGATGCGGGCGAAAACGCGGCGGCGGAAGGCGTGCGCGTGGCACAGGAACTGCTGCGCGACATGAAAGACCTCACACGCGGCGCGTATATCATCCCCGCATTCGGCAGATACGAACTCGCCGCACAGGTGATCGATGCTGTGGCAGTGGCGTAGAAGAACCAAACCGTAGGGGCGACCCAACGGGGTCATGGCATGTCGTACACGGGCGGGGACACTGCCCCGCCCCTACAGGCTGATGCTGTTCTCCGCCCAAATGCGGAGTCAAAGTTCCCTCTGAGGCATGGCGATTGCAAAACCAATCTGATCTTTAATGAAGACATTCACGAAGCGATCAGTTCTGGTAATGCTGCGATAGAGGGTTTGCACCGTCCATCGTCGCTAAGGTGATCGCCTATTCATTGAGGTCACGCCGCCAGAACAAACAGCCCGCCATTCAGATGACGCAAGAACTCGCGGCGGTCAAGCAGTAACCTCAAAAACTCGATTTTTCTGTAGGGACGAGGCACTGCCTCATCCTTTTTTTTGCTTTGCGTGCTTGCGCCTTCGCGTCTTTGCGTTAAATCTTTTCTTTTTCTCTCAAATCGACCCAATAAAATCCAGCACAATCCGGTTGAACTCGGCGGGCTTTTCCATGTTCGGCAAATGCGCCGTCCCGGTGATGATCGCCCGCTGCGCCCCGCGAATGCCATCTGCCAGCGCGGGTGACGCCTCCAGAATGTAGTTCGTATCCAGATCGCCCCAGATGATCAAAGCGGGTACGTTGATTTCACCCAAACGCCCCGCACCCGGCGGCGACAGCGTGATCGGCTTGTTTTCTTCGCTGACATGACTGTAGTTGAGTCTGCCCATGTCAACCATTCTTTGCACCAGCGAGGCGGGCATATCATCGATAGATCGCTTAAAGCCAGATAACCACACCTGCATATCTATCTGTATCACTTTTTCCCAGTCACCCGCTTGCTCTGCTTTCTCCATATCGCCCATAATCACGTCCTCATCGGATGTGTCGGCTTCAAAACCGCCGGGACCTGAACAGACGGTGATCAACCCCGCGACACGTTCCGGCGATTCGAGCGTGGTATCCGTCGCAATTTGACCGCCGCGTGAACAGCCGATCAGCACCGCTTTATCAATTCCAAGATAATCCAACAGAGCGCGGAGATCAGCACGGTTAGAGAACTCCACGCCTTCGCTGGTGGTTTTGCCAAAGCCGCGTGTATCGTAGCGAACGACGCGATATTTCTGCGCGAACGTCTCAAATTGATCATCCCACATGCGATGATCGGCAATGCCCGCGTGAACGAACACGACTGCCCGCCCTGTCCCCGCTGCCTCGTAATACAGCTTGCCGCCCTGAATGTCTAAAAACCCGCTGATCTTTTCTACCATCCCCGTGTATCCTTTGATTGAGAAATACGCGCCTTCATAAGTTAGCACAAAAGTTCGACTAAGGCAACAAGGAGCCCCCTCATGCGTCTTGAAGTGATTTCCCGCCAACCGACATCTAACACCAAACGCTGCTGCTATTTGTACATGGCGCATGGCATGGCGCGTGGGCATGGGATGATGGTCGAATCGTCGTGGCAGACCACCGCCGATCACATGCTGGCGTGGCTGGCAGAGCGCAAGTTGTGAACATTAATGCAAGGGGTATAGCAACTTCATGCCCCTACCAGCGATTGATCGCCTCAATCTCACGCTGTGTAAGCGCCTCTAGGTCTCCCGGCTGCAACCCCTCCAGCGTGATCGCACCGATTGCCCAGCGCACGAGTCGCAGCGTGGGATAGCCGACTGCCGCCGTCATGCGCCGCACCTGTCGGTTCTTGCCTTCGGTGATCGTAAGCTGAATCCACGCCGTCGGGATGTTGGCACGAAAGCGAATCGGCACGGGACGTTCGGGGATGTCCGGTGCATCAATCAAAGCGGCTTGCGCGAGTTTCGTATGCCATGTTTTCCCGTTTTCGCTCAATTCGACGCCTTCTCGCAAACGCTGTAAGGCGCTCTCATCGGGGATGCGTTCGACTTGCGCCCAATAGGTTTTGGGATGCTCGAAACGGGGATCGCTGAGGCGATGTTGAAACGCCCCCGAATCAGTGAGCAATAGCAAGCCTTCGCTGTCCAGATCAAGCCGACCCGCCGGGTACACTTGCGGGATTTTCACATAATCCGCCAGCGTGGGACGCCCCTGCTCATCGGTGAATTTGGTCAGCACGCCGTAAGGTTTCCAGAAGCGATAAACTTGCATCCGGTTACAACCAGCGCCCGATACGTTCAATCAGGCGTGATTGTGCATCCTCATGGATGTAGCCATGTTCCATGTACCATTCATACGTATCTTTGACGCTCTGGCGCATGTCGATGAGCGGCTTGCCAAGTTCGTTCCATGCTTTGCTGAAATCGAAGTAAACAAACTCTTTGCCAAGCCGCGTTTGATTGCCGTCAATCGGCACGGAGACCCCCGCCGCCCGCAGTCGATCAATCACGCCTCCCATGATCATCAGGGCGAAAGCCGGGACGGGAAAGCCGGGACGCGGCACGCCGATCACGTCTGCGATCATGCTGAACCAGTCGGCATAAGGGTAATTGACTGTGCCGAGGATATAGCGTTCGCCTGTGCGCCCCTGTCGCGCCGCCGCGATGTGCATCCGGGTAACATCACGCACATCAATCGTTGCTACACCGCCGGGGGGAACGGGCATCGTCCACGAAAGGCGTTTCATCTGCAAAATGAAATCGCCCGAAATCATGTTGAGGTCGCCGGGTCCGATCACCACCGACGGATTGACGATCACCACATCCTGACCGCCGCGCACGGCTTCCATACACGCGACTTCGGCTAAGGCTTTGCTGTAACCGTAGGGGAAGTTTTCCGGCGGCAAACTGAACGGGAACGTTTCATCGGCAAGTTGACCCCCACCCCGAATACCCACCGACGCCGCGCTGCTGGTGAAGATCACGCGCTTGACTCCGGCTTCACGCGCCGCCTGTAAGACCTTGCGCGTGCCTTCGACGTTGACCTCGAACATATGCGCCTGATCGCTGCGCCAGTAGGCAGCGACGGCGGCAACATGAAATACCCAATCACAACCCACCGATGCCGCCCGAAGCGACTCCAGGTCGGTGACATCACCGAGTGCGCTTTCGTATGCTAAACCTTCTAACGCATCCAATTTCGAGGACGAACGGTGTAGAGCTACCGCCTCATGTCCCATTTCGCCAAGCGCCCGAACAAGATGTGACCCTACAAAGCCTGTCGCGCCTGTGACTAATGCCCGCATCGCATTTCTCCTAAGCGATTTACATCGCCAGAACTATAGCCGCGATGCGGGCGTTCCTCAAGTCAGGGTTGACGAACCTTCCGCCTGTTTGCGTTGTAATATTGAGTCTGACCGCTTCAACTGATCTTGCAGGTCTTGGGTAACCAGTTTCGCGCCGATGCTTTGCCAGTTATACAGCGTGCGTTCTGGCACAGTGTTCTGAAACCAGATCAACGCCTGTTGAGCAGATTCATCCATCATATCCTGTTCAAACTTGCGACTGTAAGGCTTTAAGCCCACCACGTAGGGGAAATACAACACATTGAAGTAACGCCACTCATCGGAAAAGCCGACGGCGCTGGTGCTGGCAGGTTTCAACCGTTCAATGCACTCGCGCAGCAGCATTTTTAGTGCTTTCGCCCGTTCAATCAGCGAGTCGTCTGCACCCTGCGCCGCCAAACGTTGATCAATGAGGGGTAAATAGGTCAGCGGACTCACCGCCAGTTTATCCAGATTTTGAAAATGGCTCAGGGCTTGACGTGTATAGCGTATAAATTCTTCAGGAGGCAATGCGACAAAATCCACGCTGGTGTTCACCCGCAGTACCGCCTCGCTGACCGAACGCAGGACTTCACGCTCCGTGTTCATGTCGGACTGGCGGGGAAACGCGAGACGGTCTAGCCCCGCTTGCAAGCGATCAAACAGGGTGGCAAGCCCCACAGCAGAGGCAATTACGGGGAGGACAAGTGAAATGGTCGTCGATTCGCCCGCGTTCGTCAACCGTGCGATCACGAACACCTGCACGCCGAACACCAACGTCACGATTGCCGTCAGAGCAAACGAACGCAGCAAATCACGCCAGAGCAGCGTGCCTTCCTCGTAAGCGTCTACCCTTGCGAGCGCATAACCCAACAGCATCAAATCGCCACTGACGGCGAGAAAAATAAGCGTGTGTGAAATCAACGTGACCGGAAGCAGCAGCGTGCCAAGCGCCAGCAGGAAAAAGATCGTGCTAACCACTACCGTGATCATGGGTTTAGGCGAAATTCGACGCGATTGCCATGCACGTACCAGCGAGAAAAGTAAAAAGCCGACGGGGACAACAGTCACAGCGCCAATTTGATCCTGTGAGAAGGTCAGCATAACCGTGAATGCAAACAGGGTCAGCGCAAGCCCATAGCGAAACAGGCGGTTGACGTGCTGAACGGTCACATCTGGTGAGAGGGCATAAATTGCCGCCATCCAGAACAACGCGGGAAAGACGAGCGGCAGAAGGCGGAAGGGAGTCCGCACTACGATAACCAACTCAATTATCAAATACGCGAGTCCAAGCGCATAGGCGATCAACCCCAGTCCAGCATAACGCAGCCCGCGTTTTTTCGAGCTGCGTGTTGTCAGGTATAAACCAAACCACAGGGTAACGCTGAATACGAGGACTTGGGCAAAACTCAAAGGCGCTTCCCGTTCGCTGTTATGCCTTCACACGGTTCTGGAGTGACGCGCTAATCTGTCGAGCGCCCAGAAATTCGAGGATGGCGAGTACCAGCACAATATCTGAAATGATGAGGATCGCCCAACGTGCGCCCGTTGTCAAGGAAAAAGCATCTGTCACCAAAAGGACGATGCTGCCCACCACCCACAGCGCATCGAGCGCGGAAATCATGTAACCTGTCGATGCAGACAGAGTTGAGCGGCGGCTTTCGCGCAAGACAACCGCTCCAAAAAGGATGATGCCGAAACCCAACAACGTAATCACGAGCGGCTGCGCGACTCCCATAAAGGTGGCAATCGGCGCAGCCGCAAGTACAAACAAAATCCCACTTCCGATTGAGAATAACCAGTTGGCGATAAACGCCCGCCGCAGCAGTTGACCGGATGATGTGTTCATGAGGATAGCCCTTTCGCAAATTTAAACGATTGCGATCAGCCTACACGGATAAACACTGCCAAATCTACGAAAAACACTGCCAACTGCTGCCAATACCCGACTTAACCCGGCGACTCCTGAGTCAATTCTGGCGTGGGCTGTTCCTCCGGCACTTCGGGCGGGACGATTTCCAACGGCGGGACGATTTCCAACGGCGGATCAATCTCCGGGGATGCACCCGCGACGGTGAAATCCCCCTGGGCGCTCCATGCGCCGTACCCTGCAACCTGTCCCCACCCTTGCACCCACCAGCGATACGATCCCGCTGGCAAATTCAGAATCGGGGTGATCTGGCAGACACCGCTTGAACAGATGCCGCTCACCGAAGTCCACTGATCCAGCACATGCCCGTTCGCCCCGCTGATCCATAGGTAGTACCACTCGCCGCTAGGGACGGCGTTCCATGTAAACGTAGGCGACATACTGCTGATCGTGCCAGTCGGCGCGGTCAATGCGGGCGCGGGCATGGGCAAGCTGAATCGCTGTTCGCTGCTCCATGGGCTGAAACCGCCTAACGAACTCCACCCACGAATCCACCAGTGATACACACCATTGGTGATGGTGCCAAGCGGGTTCGCGCTGCATGTGCCACCGCTGCACACTGATCCCATTGTGTAGAAGTATTCCGCGTTCGCCCCATTAGGATCGGTGATCCATAGTTGATACCATTCTGCGCCCGACAGCGGCGACCATTGGAACGCGGGGGTCGTCGTGTTGATCAAGCCGATAGGGGCGGCGGGGTTCGGCGAGTTCTGGAACGCAACCGTGAAGGTCTTCCCGCCGCTCCACTGCGAATAACCATTCGCGGCGCTCCATGCTTGCAGCCACCATTGATAGGTTCCCGAATTCATGCCAACTCCCGGCGCAACCGAACACGCGCCGCCGGAACAAACCACGCCGCCGTCGTACCATTGATCGTACACATGCCCGTTTGCGCCGCTGACCCATAGTTGATACCACGATGCGCCGCTGACCGTGTTCCATGTAAACGTTGGTGCGGTGCTGTTGGTCAAGCCGGAAGGCGTGTTCGGTGTGGGTGCGGGGAGTGCCGTGATGTTGGCAACTTCAAACGCGCCCCGATCACAGGTGACGCTCCCGTTTCCGTCCCCATCAAGCGGACGCCCCTTGCCTGTTTGATCCGTCGTGGGACACAGCGCGTTACTGCCCGAATCAATGGCGGGGCTGCCCGCTTGCGGCGCATGGGTGAGCGTTGAGCCGCCGTTGCTGGCAAGCCCGCCGAGCATAGGTTGTACGCTCTGTTGATCGCCTGTAGCGGTCAGGTTGCACGACGAGTCGCTGACAAGATTGTAGCCGCTGGAGGTGTTGACTCCGGTGCTGGTCAGCGCACAGTTATCGCCGCCGCTGGCGATAATGGTATTGGCAAAGTTGATTCTGCCCCGACTGCGAATGCTGTCCGCCTCAAACCCCGCATTGTTGCCGATAATCGTCACGTTCGTCAGGTTGATCACATCGCCATCAGCGAGTGCGCCGCCATCGTGTTCGGCATAGTTGCCTGAAAACGTGCTGTTGACGATGTTCACGGTGCTTGGGTCGGACGTGCTGATCGCTCCACCATTGATCGAATCAGCCTGATTGTTGTAAAATGTACTCCCGTAAATGTCGAGCGTCCCCGTTTCAAGGCGAATCGCGCCGCCGCCCGCACCATGATTCGCCGTGAATGTGCTGTTATTCACCGTGACCGCGCCGCTGAGGATGTGGATTGCGCCGCCCTGTTCCGCGCCACTGTTGCCGCCCGTCAGCGTGACTTGATTCAGGGTGAGCGCCCCGGCGTTCATATGAATGATCTGCCGGCTGTTCGATCCATTGAGGGTTGCGCCGTTCCCGTTGATGGTGATCCGGCGTCCCCCGTCCGATTCAATGTTGAGAGTAGTCGTCAGTACATAATTACAACCGCTCATCAGGTTGATGGTGTCTTCTTCGCCGTTGGTGTTGTCCGCCGAGATAATGGCTTGGAGGGTAGAAGCATCACACGTGTTCATGGTGACAGTTGACGCGGCAGGACTCGCATGAACTGAAACCGCTAATCCGATCACGAATAGAATGATAGATCGCTTGATCATAGATTTCACCTAGTATTAAGAAGGCGCACTCAGCACAGTACCAGCATGTATCATATGAAAAGAAACCTATCGTGCGCCTATCAATCATTGCAATGTTATTTGTAAGGATTATAAGTATCGTGCAAACCTGTTTACTGGTTCTCTGTGCCTTCGCTTTGATGGGCATGATGCGCCCCACCGATGTGCAAGTGACGCGCTGTGACGAATCGGCGCTTGATCAAGCCCTTGCAGCGGCGCAAGACGGCGGCACGATCCGCTTTGCGTGTACAGGCACGATACCGATCACCTCTACGAAAGTGATCAGCGCAGACCTAACAATCAACGCCGACGCGCAACCTGTGATCCTTGACGGCGGAAACCGCGTGCGCCTGTTCTACATTGAGCGTGACGCTTCGGTGACAATTAACGGTGTGGATTTTCGGCGCGGCAGTGCCGAGTCAGGTGGGAGCGCAATCAACAACACGGGAACGCTTGCCCTATCAAACAGCATCCTATCCGAAAATATTCACGCGCTGGCGAATTTCGGCACGCTCACGCTGAGTCAGGTCACCTTTGCGGATAACGTTGGTGCAGGCATCTACAATTCGGGGAATGCCACCGTGATAGACAGCATATTTACAGGTAATCGTCACGGTATCGACAACGCCAGCGGTGATCTCATCGTGGTCAGCAGTCGTTTTTACGGCAACCGTGCCACCGAACGAAACGGTATAGGCGCGGGCATTGCCAACAGTGGCAGCGTGATTGTGTTCAACAGCACGTTTTACGACAATTTTGCGCCTGTGGGTGGGGGCGCGATAGGCACGCATCGCGGCGGACAGGTGATGCTGATGGACTCGCTGTTACTAGGCAGCGAGGACTCGCCGCCCTGCTTCGGCGGCATGATCGACGGTGGACATAACGTGCAGTCACCGGGGATAAGCTGCGGGGAAACCATTCCTACATCTCCAGCACAGACGACTCGCCCGTAATGAATTACCATTATGGGCTATGATTGTAATGGACAGTATCACATCTATTGGAACAGGAAATTTACCCTAACTCACCTTACGCAGATCGTTATTTCTGACCCCACCCCCGACCCCTCCCCGAATTCGAGGAGGGAGGCAAGCGCAGCGAGCGGGGTGGGGGGCAAACTGCGTAAGGTGAGTTTCCTATACACGAGTCGCACATGGACATTCAAACAATCGAAGGTTATATCTTACGCGCATGGCACGCCCTCGATGAAGAAAGCTGCGATGGATGGTTACTGCGCTTTGCGAACGGCTACACGAGTCGCTCTAATTCGGTCAATCCGCTGTACGGGTCAACGCTTGATGTCAACACAAAAATTGATTACTGCGAAAGCGCCTATCAGCAGCGCGGGTTGATCCCGCGCTTCAAGTTGACACCCGCCGCTTATCCGGCTGATCTCGATTCTGTGCTTGAGGAACGTGGGTATACGCGGCAAACGCCTTCGCAAGTCATGACGCTTGATCTCGCACAGCTTCCCCCGTTTGAAAATAAGCCAGATGTACATATCAGTGGGGATATGCATCTCTCGCAAACATGGCTGAACGCCTATGTGCGCTTAAGCGAAATCCGCGCTGAATATCTCGACACGATGCAAACGCTGCTGCAACACAACCAACCGCAGCCCTATTTCGCCTGTGCGCGTCAAGGTGATGAGATCGTGGCGGTAACGCTCGGCGTATGGGATGAGGACATGATCGGGCTGTTCGATGTCGTCACACAGTCGGCTCAACGCGGACAGGGGATCGGGACGGCGCTCATCACGCATGTGTTACAGCAGGGCATCGCCAATGGCGCGAGGACGGGTTATCTCCAAGTGTTGGGGGCAAACACAAGCGCGATTCGCCTGTACACGCGGCTTGGTTTTCAGTTTGCCTATCCCTACTGGTATCGAACCCTGAGCGATAGACCTTAAAAACATTCTCCGGCTTCTACTGGCACGGTGAGGTTGTTTTCTCTCGGCGGCAGCGGACAGGTCGCATATGGGGTAAAGTTACACGGTGGATGATAGGCGCGGTTGAAGTCAATCCAGATGCCCTCATCGGTTTGACGCGGCACGTACAAAAACCGCCCCGCGCCGTAAGTCGTGACTCCGCTCGTGCCATCTTTGAAGATCAGCCACCAGCGGTCATCCTCCGCGTCGAAGGCTTCGAGCCTTAGCTGTTCCCCATGTAGTTCAAATTCCAGATAACCGGGATTGTCCATAGATAGGACGACGCCAGCCGAACTCATCACCTGTACGGTTCGAGACGTTTCATGAGGGATAAACGTCGCTGCAACCCTATAAGCGGGATCAACGGGATACCAGCGGCGTCCCGTGAACAATTTGAGCGCATCACTCTTCGCATCGCGCACGCGAATCCCGTATTGGTCGGCGCGTCTAATGACGAAAAATGTGATTGAACCCACGTTGACCAGAGACGCCCCTCCCTCAGCATGGTCGTCATGCAGCACAGCCGATTTCACAGGTGCTTCATCCACTATCACCCGCTCGTCCGTCGTCACTGTCAAATGCGCTTGACCGTTGGCGAACGTGATCACGCCAAGATTTTTGGGCGCACTTTCGGGCAGCATCACAGCGCAGTCCGAGCCGCTGCCAATGCTGTTGATGCCCTCGTTCAGCCAGAACAAACCAACGAGCGTCAGCCAACCGTCGTCTGAGCGTAATTCGTCGTCTTTCGTTTGACGCCACTCTGAAATTCCAGAAAGATAAGTTTGCAGTTGAGTATCAAGCATCTTCAATCACCCTGTATTCACGATCAATCGGGATGCCACTGTTCCGCGCCCCATTTCTGCTGATTTTCTTCCCTATTCGGCTGTGCAATCCAGCGAATGTTCGGCGTCGTGCGCTGCATCAGCGTTTCCGGCGTCATGTGCGCCATGATGCTGCTTGCCAGTTCAAGCGCCTTGTCCCATTCATCGTGCGCGACTTCTAGAATTAAGGCGTCGTGCATATCCAGCGCCACCCGCGAGCGCATTCCCCGCGCTTGGAATATCTCGGAAACCACGACAATCGCCCGCTTGAGCAGTTCGCTGACTCCACCCTGACACAAATAGTTCCATGCGACAAACGGGGTTGGCACAGCCACCGGACGCCCTGTCCACAACTTGAGTAAGTTGGTTTCGCGTACCTGCTGCTGCGCGGCAAGGCGCATCTTTGTGACCCGCGCAAATGCCGCGTCTTTCGCTTGAATTAAACGCCACGCCTCATCCTTCGATACGCCGATGCTCTCCCCTAGCCGTTCCGCGCCCATACCATACGCCGTCCCATAAGTGATCTTTTTCGACATATTCCGCAATCGCTTACGTTCGTGCGCGTCGGCTTGTTCCCACGTTTGTCCAAAATACTGTGCCGCCATTGTCGAGTGGAAATCTTCTGCGTCACAGGCGGCGGCAAGGTTGCTATCGCTGGAAATCAGCGCCGCCATGACGTTTTCCGCATTGCTGTAGTCGATTTCAACCAGCGTGAATCCCTCATCACCGATGGCGACTCCCGCCATTGCAGGCATTTTCCAGTTTTGCATATGCGGGTAGCTGGATGCGCGTCTGCCCGACTCGGTGGCGATACTGACAAGGCTGTGCAACCGTCCGTCCAGCGCGGCATGATCGATCAAACCTTCCAGCGTCGAGATCAGCCAATCGAGTTCGAGATACGCCGCGAGATCGCGTAACTGCGATTGATACGGG
>JBBQRJ010000034.1:0-19763 GCA_038214955.1 Aggregatilineales bacterium
GCGCGAATGTCTGCCAACCGTTGACGCTGCGCCTGTTCCATTGCCGGATCAACGCGCAGTAGATCAGGCTTGGGTTCTACGCCTATATTAAACTTGTTCATGCCGACGATTACCTGTTCGCCGCGTTCCACCGCCCGTTGATAAGCATACGCCGCGTCTTGAATTTCACCTTGCACATAGCCGAGTTCAATAGCGGACTGTGCGCCCCCCATCTCATCAATGCGCTTAATGTATTCTTCGGCACGCCGTTCGATCTCATCCGTCAGATATTCGATCAGGTAGCTACCCGCCAGCGGATCAACGGTATCCGCCGCGCCCGTCTCATACGCGATGATTTGCTGTGTACGTAAGGCAATCTGTACCGCCTCTTGCGTAGGGAGTGCCAACGCCTCATCTTTGCTGTTGGTGTGCAGCGATTGAGTCCCGCCCATCACCGCCGCGAATGCTTGCAGCGCCACGCGCACGATGTTGTTATCGGGCTGCTGCGCGGTGAGCGTGCTGCCGCCCGTCTGCGTGTGAAAGCGTAACTGCCAGCTTTTCACATCCTTCGCGCCAAAACGTTCCCGCATGATCTTCGCCCACAAGCGCCGTGCTGCCCGGAATTTCGCTACTTCTTCCAGAAATTGATTGTGCGCGTTGAAAAAGAAGCTCAACTGCGGCGCAAAATCATCTACGTCGAGTCCCGCGTCAATCGCCGCTTGCACATACGCGATCCCGTTTGCCAGCGTAAACGCGACCTCTTGCGCGGCGGTGCTGCCCGCCTCACGAATGTGATAGCCGCTAATGCTGATCGTGTTCCAATACGGGACGCTGGTTTTGCAATAGGCGAACAAGTCTGTGATCAAGCGCATAGACGCTTTCGGCGGGTAGATGTACGTCCCGCGTGCGATGTACTCTTTCAGAATATCATTTTGCACCGTGCCGCGCAGTTTGGTCGGGTCAACACCTTGACGCCTGCCCACCGCGATATACATGGCGAGTAAGACCGTCGCGGGCGCGTTGATCGTCATGCTGGTGGAGACTTTATCCAACGGGATTCCCGCGAATAACTGCTCCATGTCATGGATTGAGCTAATGCTCACGCCGACCTTGCCGACTTCGCCCAATGCCATCGGGTCATCAGCGTCATAGCCGATCTGCGTAGGCAGGTCAAACGCGACGGATAAGCCGCTCTGTCCCTGTTCCAGCAAAAAGCGATAGCGGGCGTTCGAGTCGCCCGCGCTGGCGTAACCGGCGTACTGGCGCATCGTCCACAGGCGCGAACGGTACATCGTCGGCTGAATGCCGCGTGTGAATGGGTATTCACCGGGAAAACCGAGTTTCGCCTCGTAATCAGCCGAGTCATCCGGCACATAAATGCCGTCAAGCGGAATCCCAGACGAGGTGACGAACGTCGTCAACCTTTCGGGGGCTTTCTCGATTGAGCGGCGAACAATGTTTTCCTGCCAGCGCCGCTTCGCGTCATGCAGTCGCATCCTTGACTCCTCTTTTTGCGTGCTAGACAGCACCTTGCTCCCCGCTCCGAGCGGAAAGAGGTTTAGGTTTTACACCGCGCCCCTGAACGCAAATGAATCCACTGTGATTCCCTTGAAATTGTCGAAGGTCAAATCGCGGAACTTCCAGCCCATGTTTTCTTTGGCTATGCGAAATAACACCGAATAGCTGTTGGTGTAACGCTTCGATTTGCCGAAATCTACGGTTTCTAGTACACGGCGAATCGTATCTTGATCGCCTTCAATCTCGACGAAATTCCCGAATGGCAGTTCATCCAGCATGATTTCTGCCCCTTCAAGTTCATAGGTCGTGCGGTACTTTTCGTAGACAAACACGGGGTAGAAACCCAACCGTTCGAGGATGATCTGCATCGTTTCGAGATCGCTCACCTCGACTTCGGCTTCAAAGCGGGTGCTTCCGTACTCCTCGTGGATTTTTTCGCCGTCTTTATACGTCAGCCGCGCCCGCGAGTCGTAGCGCAGACGCAGCGTCGTTGAGGTTGCCAACAGCGCCCCGCGATCATCATCAAAGCGGATATTTTTCTCGAACACACGCGGCGCGGTCAGTTTTGCGCCCGCTGCTTCGATTCTTTCCTTCAACGGTTGCAAATCGGGGATGTAGAGCTTCATTTCGGTTTCTTGCATCTTCGCCATGTGATTTTAATCCTCTAGTACAGCCACCAACTCTAACGGTAAGCCAAACGCCTGCTCGAAAATATCACGGTGACGATCTGCCGACCACAGCGCAACCGTTTCATCACCGCGTGTGATCAATTCCATGTGTGCCGTCGACTCGTTCACGCTCAGGCGCACGTCCGTCACCATGCTATCTCGCGCCCGGTCAAACTGTTCTGCAAGGCGCAAAAACGCGCACATCTGCAATAGGCGTACCTCGTCATCCACGTCGAGCAAACCAGCGAGTTCATCTGGCGTCGGCTTGCCCTTGCGATGATAACGCACAAGCAGCGCGATCAATGCAATTTCGCGGTGTGTATAGGCTGGCAAACCCGCGTTGATGATCAAGTAGCTGCCGTGCTTGTGATGATCGTGATAATCTACACTCACGCCGATGTCATGCAGCATGGACGCCGCCCACAAAATTTCACGTTCGCCCGCGCCACATAACAGGCGTTCGGCGGGCATTTGATCGAACATGGACAGCGTGAGATGGGCGATATGCTCTGCGTGATGTTCCTGAAAGCGGTACAAATGCGCCAGATTCATCACGGCGGCGCGGCGGACGTTTTCAAACATGGGCGGTTCACCCTCATCGGCATCGAAAAACCGCTCGTAAAACAGTCCTTCGCGCATCCCTTGGCTGCAAATAGTCATCGAATCGAAGCCGCCCGCCCACATGACTTCATGCACCGCAACCGCACCCGCCAGCGAAATATCGGCTCGATCCGGTTTCATCCCGTGAAAGCGTGTGCGCTGCTGAATGGGCGCTTTCGCCAGTTCGTCGCGCACTTCCGCCACCTGATCAATTGGCATGGGGTAGCCATGCAGCCAATCCAACGGGTAGCCCGTGCGTTTCTGGATCAACCGCCCAATCAAGCGGAGTGTCCCGCCTTCCCCGATCATGGTCATACCGGGTTCAGGCGTGAACCAGTCGAGCGAACCGAGGCGATCTCGCAAATGATCCACCAGCTTATTGATCTCTTTTTGCGTCGCGGGGTCAGACTTGAGAAAGCCTTCGGTCAGCCGCACCGCGCCCAGCGGAAAGCTGACGCTGTGTGTTTGTAGGCGATTTTCCACACGGCTGATTTGCATCGAACCACCGCCGAGATCGACCACAAAGCCATTTTCAAGCGTCGTGCTGTTGACCGCCGCCAAATAGCCATAGTAGGCTTCTTCCTTATCGCTCAGGACGCGCACATGGAGTCCGCTTTCCCGCGCAACCCGTTCGATATAGCGGCTCTGGTTGCGGGCATCACGGATGGCACTCGTCCCCGCTACGAGAATATCCTCAATACCAGACGCCTTGCAGAACGCCGCGTAAATGTGCGCCGCCCGCACTGCGCGATCTATGGCGGCAGGTCGCAGCACATCCATTTGTGCCATGCCCTCGCCAATACGTACCGACTCGCGCACTTCATCCACCATTTTAAAGCTGAGTCGCGGCACGTACTCCATCACGATCAAGCGGAAGCTGTTGCTGCCCATGTCGATGATCGCCACCCGCTGCGAATCGCGGTAAACATCGCTGTGCGCCGCCAAACTGTCGAGACGTTGCAGGTTCTTCAATTCAATTTCCTAGATCGGTTATTTGACCATGCGTAAAGCTTCGGGTAAATGGGATCGCACTGAATCGATCAATGCTTTATGTGGTGCGGACTGCACGCTCTCCGGTGCGACGACCACACTATGATTAAACGATCCGGCGGCGCGTTCGATCATCCAAACATCCGTTGAATCGTAGGCGGGCAGCCCCGTTTGATCGATCAGCTTATCAAACCCTGTCGTTTTGATCGCCGTGACGAACGCTCGATAGCGCCTATCGTCCAATTTGTGCGCCAGCGGCTTTTGATCGAGCGCCCGCCTGTACACGGTTTCTAGCACCGCGCCCCCCGCCATCGTGCGAATCAGTGTAGCAACCGAATCACATGCCCGCCGATCATAGTAATGCACGGTGATCCGGTACACATCGGTGATTCCGGGTCGCCGTACTATCTCCATGACAGGTACTAATCCAAGTTCATCGGGGATCGCCCGCAGCATCGGCACATGATAGCCTAACAGTGACATCAGAACTCCGAGTTGAAAGTCCAAAGTTAAAAGTTGAAAGTGAAAGACGTGTTTGACTTGAGTTTCTGATAGACCTTTCCCCGAATTCAGAAAGCGGGGGAAGCTATCCGAAACTGAGTTTCTTACTTTTGACTTTCTACTTTTAACTTTCAACTGCTTATATTTCTAGCACCACTTTACCAAACACGTCGCCGCTTTCCAGCGTGCGTTCGGCTTCGCGGGCTTCGCTCAACGGGAACACGCGCCCGACAATCGGCTTAAGCTGACCGCTAAATACAAGGTTCATCACTTTGACGTAATCCGCCGTCGTTCCCATCGAACTGCCAATGATGCTGATGTTCTTGGCGAACAAATAGCGCGTATCAATTTGCGCGTTGTAGCCGCTGGTGTTGCCCACGACTAAAATCCGCCCGCCGCGTTTGACCGACTTCATGCTGTCCATGAGCGTGGCTTGCCCCACGTTATCGATCACAACATCCACGCCGACGCGGTTGGTCAGCTTTGCCAGCGCCTTCGACCAGCTTTCCTCTTTCGAGCGGTCAATCGTCACGTCTGCGCCAAGTTGCTCTGCCTGAGCGCACTTATCGGCATTACTGCCCACCACATAGACCTTACAACCGCACAGTTTGGCAATCTGGATGCTGGCGCTGTTGACGCCGCCGCCCGCGCCCACCACCAGCACCGACTCGCCCGCTTTCAAGCCGCCGCGCCCGATCATCGAGTTCCATGCCGTGACGAATACCAATCCCGCCGCCGCCGCTTGCTCAAACGTGATGTGATCGGGCATCTTGTGTAGGTTGCGGGCGGGCAGCACGACATATTCCGCCGCGACTCCCTGTGCGTGTTCCCCGACGATTTGAATATCAAGGCATTCGCTCTCCGAACCGCGCAGATTGAGGCAGTCCTGATCAATCAGCGTGGGGTTGATCGCCACGCGATCCCCCGCTGCAACGTGGGTTACGCCTTCCCCAACTGCCTCCACGATCCCCGCGCCGTCCGAGCCGATCACATGCGGCAGTTCCAGCGCCAAACCCTTCCAGCCAACGCGCACCCATAGATCAAGCCGATTGAGCGCCGCTGCTTTCATCTGTACGCGCACCTGTCCCGCCTTCGGTTCGGGCATGGGCAGGTTATCGACTACCTGAATCACATCAACCGCGCCGTGTTCGTAAAAGACCGCCGCACGCATCAGCGTAAGCCCAATTCGTGACGTGCGATCACCACGCGCTGGACTTCGCTCGTGCCTTCATAAATGCGTGTGATGCGTGCATCGCGGTAGTAACGCTCAACGGGGAGTTCTTTGCTGTAGCCCATGCCGCCGTGAATTTGCACCGCTTCATCGGTGATAAACATCGCCGCTTCGCTGGCAAACAGTTTCGCCATGCTTGCTTCGAGCGTGTAGCGTTCCCCCGTGACCTTGCTGCGTTCTTTCGCCGCGCAAGCGTTGTAAATCAGCAGACGTGCCGCCTCAAGCCGTGTTTTCATGTCTGCGATCTTCTGCTGGATCATCTGCAACTGCCCAATCGCGCCGCCGAACGCCTGACGTTCTTTCGCGTACTGCACCGCTGCTTCATACGCCGCCTCTGCGATGCCAAGCGCCTGTGATGCGATCCCGATGCGCCCCGCATCCAGCACCGCCATAGCAATCTTGAAGCCTTCTCCCGGCTGACCTAGCACATTCTCAACGGGACACTCGTAATTTTCGTAGACGATTTCGCTGGTGGCGCTGGCGCGAATGCCGAGTTTCGGTTCTTTCTTGCCGCGAATGAAACCGGGCTTATCCGCTTCGATTAAGAAGGCGGTGATGCCTTTGTGTTTTTTCTCCGGCTCGGTCATGGTGAACACGATCACGTAATCCGCAACCGGTCCGCTCGTGACCCAACTTTTACGCCCGTTGATCACGTAATGCGATCCGTTCAGCACGGCGCGGCTTTCCATTGTCCCCGCGTCGCTGCCCGACATGGGTTCGGTCAAACTGTATGCGCCGATTTTCTCCCCGCTGGCAACAGGCGTAAGAAACTGCTGCTTTTGCGCTTCCGTGCCAAACTTGCTGATCGCGTTGCAGTACAGCGAGTTATTCACGCTGACAATGGTGCTGTGGCTGGCGTCGGCTTTCGCCACTTCGATCATTGTGAGGGCATAGGCGAGCGTATCCATGCCCGCGCCGCCGTACTCCTCAGAGATTTCAATGCCCATGAGTCCCATAGCGCCCATTTTTTTGATCGTATCAAGCGGGAACTCGCCGCTCTCATCAAATTCTGCCGCAATGGGGATGATTTCTTTACGCGCAAAGTCACGTACTGCCTTGCGTAGCGCCTCATGTTCGGGCGTGATCTGCGGGATGAGGGGTTGATCGGTTATATTGGTGACCATAAGAGCCTCTTTTAAACTTGAATAGTTGTCAAACATCAGGCTTGATTATAGCGAACGCCATGCCGACATTCATCCCATGCCCGTTATAATGGGGCGCAATACGCTAAAAATAGAGAGGATCATCATGCCGCCGATCAAGATTAATCATATTGCCGTCGTGGTCGAGGATGTCAATACGGCGCTGAATTTCTGGCAAAACGCGCTCGGTTTACCCCTGCATCATGTCGAACATAACGAGGCTGAAGAAGTGGACATCGCCTTTTTGCCTGTTGGTGATAGCGAAATCGAGTTGATCGCGCCCTTCACCGGGACGAGCGGTGTGGCGAAATATCTGGCTAAAAAAGGCGCGGGCTTGCATCACCTGTGCATTGAAGTGGATGACATCGCGGCGGCGCTCAAGCAGATCATCGGCGCGGGCGCAGAGATGATCAACGAGACGCCGAAGACTCGCCCCGATGGGACTCTGTACGCTTTTGTGCATCCCAAAAGCACAGGCGGCGTCCTGCTAGAGTTGTATCAGAGGGTGAAGCAAACCGAGCAGTAAAATGATCGCTCTATATAAAAAGCAGAATCTATCTAACTTGCCCCTACAAATTGATATGTGTGTTCCAAGAAATTAGCATATAATGGCTCTAAATGTTCGCACATATGGTCTATCCTATCTATGAATTTCAAGGAAAATGAATCTGCAACAAAATTGCGCGGTGGATATTATACCCCCCCCGAAATAGCCAAATTTCTTCTTAGGTGGGTGTTAACCGCTTCGCCAAAAACACTCCTTGAACCGAGTTGTGGCAATGGCACTTTCTTCCATGTACTGACAGAATTAGACTATTCTTCTCTTGAGTCTGTTGTGGGCTTTGAAATTGAACCCTATGAAGCTAGAAAGTCTGAAATTGAGACTGCTGCGCTCAAAAATTTGGACTGCAAAATTACAAACGGTGATTTTTTGGGTTGGGCATTATCACAATTCCAGATTGCCCCTCTATTTGATGCAATTGTCGGTAATCCGCCCTTCGTTCGTTATCAATATCTCGACAAAAAAACTCAAGCCATAACTCAAGCAATTTATAAACACCTCCGATTAGATGTAACCAAACACGCAAATGCATGGGTTGCTTTTGTCGTTGCATCACTTGCTTTGCTGAACCGTGGTGGACGATTCGCTATGGTAATTCCCTCTGAACTGATCCACATACTTTATGCAGAACCACTTAGAGCTTATCTAGCGCAAACTTGCTCACGAATCCTGATTTTTGATCCACAGGAACTATGGTTTGAGAATACATTGCAGGGGGCGATCCTCCTTTTGGCGGAGAAAAAAGAGACAGTAGAATCTAAATCTTATGGCGTAAGTATTATTCAAACACGCGATAAAAGTTTTCTTTCTCAAAATCCAGAAAATTTCTTTCAACAAGCAAAATATGCCAATGGGGAAACCGTTCAAGGAAAATGGACTTTAGCATTCTTGAGCGATAATGAGCGACGTATCCTCAAAGATACACAAGCGAATGTTCATGTCCATTCGTTCGATTCAATTGCTGATGTTGCCGTTGGAATTGTCACTGGCGCTAACAAGTTCTTTCTCGTGCCAGACACGATTGTACGTCAATACGATCTTTCTGAATGGGCGCATCCCATGTTTGGACGTAGTGACCACGTGCCTGGCATTATCTATGATAAAACAGCAGTGGAACGTAATCGTCAGCTTGGGTTGCCTACAAACTTCATTTGGTTTCCAAAAGACGTAATCACTGTACTTCCCGCTAAAGTGCAAGAGTATATTCAGTTTGGAGAAAGCCAAGGTTTGCATACACGCTATAAATGCCGCATTCGCACTCCTTGGTACAGTGTTCCATCCGTGTATTCGACTTCTGTGGGGATGCTCAAACGATGCCATGATTTCCCACGTTTGATCTTTAACAAGGTTGAAGCATTCACCACCGATACCGCTTATCGAATTAAGTTGAAATCGTTTGACTCAGCAAGTCTTGTCTACTCTTATATCAATAGCTTGACGGCACTCACCGCCGAACTTGAGGGTAGACATTATGGGGGTGGCGTATTAGAGCTTGTTCCGTCTGAAATTCGACGATTGCTGATCCCTATTAAACATGTGAGTGAAAAAGAAGTTTATCAACTAGACAACTTATTTCGCTGTACATCTTCCTCAGAAGACATTCTTGCTCAACAAGATAAAACTCTACTGATGGGTATCGGCTTTAGCAAGCAAACCACTGATGAATTAGGTCATGCGTGGTTAAAATTAAAGCAGCGGCGTCAACGTCAACCCTTACCGCCTGAAACAGTAGTTGATGAAGAACTTGAAATGGAGGTTATATGATTTCGATTGTGAATATGTGACTATTGTCAGGCGGCATATATAGTCGGAGGATTTTACCCCGAATATCTATCACATGTTGTAAAACTTGTGTGAGTTCACCCCAATGAAGCGTTGTCGTATGATTGTTCTGATTTGCTGCACGACTAGGTTGATGGGTGATTCTCAAATTATAAATATCAGAATGGATTCCCAGTATATCGACATTGAAGTCGGCAAAACTCTGCTCTTTTAGTTTTGGTTCAGGTCTTTCTTCCTCCCAGTAAAGTTTTCCAAACACCTCGTATCGAAAAAATCGCATTTGATCAATCTCTTGCTCATTTACATCTGCTGCTTGTGTCAGTCGCAAATTACCAGTCACATTTGTATTGACCGTTTTAGGACGTTGGGCATCCGAACTGTTAAGAATTTTTTGCCAGACTAACCCCCCTCTCAGAATTGCTGCCGTATTTGAAATTGACTTTTTAGCTTTTGCCTTCGGGTTTATAGTCACATTCGGTATTGGTTCGTTTCCAAAGCGTGATTTAGGTTTTGTTTGTCCTAGCCCGCTTGTAGTTGCAGAAGATTGTTTAGTTTTTTCACGTCGTTCTTGCTCCGAGATTATTTCGCCTCGTTCAATCAAGTTCTGTATCAAATCAAAACTCAAAAGCTGAGAAATGGCTTGCGGGGGATTTAGAAACCGCTCTAACGATTGCTTAAATTCAGCGTACAGACCATCATCAAGAGGAAACTCAAAACTCATTTGAGTAGAAGCCTCATAATTGGTAAACAAACCTCCTTCTGTCAAGTTATGAGACCCAACAAAAAGTTCTGCTCTCCCCCCAGTCGCTTCCAAAAGATAAATTTTAGGGTGAAAAGTATGACCGGGCTGATTATTATGAACGACTTGAACAGAAACACCGAGTGTCATTAGGGCACGTAATGCCTCAATCGAAGTGGATTGATGGTCAAATCCTATGACTATCTCGACCTTTGTTCCCCGTAAAAGTGCCGCTTGTAGGTGTGGAAGTATACGTTTTACACCACGTTCATTTGCAAATGCAGATACGATCCAAATTCGATTAAATAATGGATCGGTTGAACCTAATAACTCTATAAACAATTGCCCAAAGCGAATAGATAAATTATTTGAATCGAAAGGTTGTGTCAAAAGTATGGTTTTCATGTCGGCTTCATTCTATAATCTCTACCACTAATTTTAATCGATATAAGGGCAACGAATCAAACTATCCATCGCCCTTCTCCCGTCTAAAACTTCTTCATGATCTCCTGCTGCACGAGCGCCATATCCGTGCCATAACCTTAGCGCAGACATCTTGCGGACTGCGTCCGCGCTCACCTGATCCAGCAGGTGCATAGGAGGCAGCGTTTACCAGCGTAAGATCGCGCCCATTAAACCCCACCACGCCACCTGAAACTGGATCATCGTCCAGGGGTAATGATCGAGGAAACCGACGGCGATCAGCGCCACCATGATCGCCGCCAGCGCGACTCGCGCCGCACGATCTTCGCTATCCCCTTCCCTATCTCGCAATCGTGCCACAACCGCAATCGCCGCGAATAACAGCGCGAATACCAGCAAAATCAACCCGACTGTGCCAAGTTCCGCCCATGCCGATAGCAAAACATGATGTACGTTATCCCCGCGTAAATCGTAATAGGTATCGCGGATATAATAGCTCGTTCGCCAGGGGAAATTGCCAATCCCCACGCCAAACACAGGGCGCTCACCAATAGATCGCAGCGCGAAATCAATGAACACCAACCGATCTGACACGGATCGCAGTTCAATGGATTCCTGTCCCTCTCCCGCTCGTGCCGCCAAAAATGGACGATAGCTGATGAAGAACAACGCGGCAATGATCACCGCAAGGACGAGCGCCAGTAAGACGCGGCGCTTAAGAAAGGGTCTCGCAAATGGCAGCAGCAGTAAACCACCCAACACGACGCCGCCCCACGCCGCCCGTGAAAATGTGAGCATAAGCGCCCATAAGCCTAGTGCGAAAATCAGCGTTCCGGCAATCCATTTGCTGCGCCGTCCGCTGATCACCCATGCGCCCGCTGCCAGCAAACCGATCATGAGCGTTCCTGCTAGTGCGTTCGGGTGCGGCATCAATCCGTAGGGGCGCACATAGATCAAATCGCCCGCTTGCAAAAAGCTGATATACACCGACTGCGCGTTGTAAGGAAACTCACCGAATCCTGTTAACCCCAACGAGCCATTGTTGACCACCTGCCCCAGTGTGATCGCCGCATTGATCGCCAGCGCAATCACCAGCGTGGAAACGATCAACCTTAAGCGCGGTGCGGCACACGCACACACGACTGCGAACAAAACCGCGATCCCGAATTGAAGCGCCGCCGTTTGTCCAACTTCGGGGTAATTTCTTCGCTGAAACGCCCATAGGTTCGAGGCGAACGCCCACAACGCCAGCGTGATCAGCATGAGCGCCCACAACGCGCCCCACGTTGAACGGCGCAAACGACCCAACCCCGGCAAACCCGCGATCAACCATGCCCCAATTGTGAACAACATTGGCATGAGGATCAGGAAGCGCGACACATACAACGGGGGGAAGATTGACGGCACGAACGGGAATCGATACCATACGGGAATCAACCCGAAGGTGATCAAAATCCCCGCTTGAATGATGGGCAAGCGATACTGTACAAACCATTGGCGCAGCAAGGAGTAATCCTCGTATGTAAGTAAGACCGGAATACTATACATCGTCTCACTTTTATATGCGGAATCGCATCAATTTTGCCCCTTGACCTTGTACCTTAGTACAGGGTGTAGAGTAATCACAAGTTCGCAAGGTGAGGAAAAATGGACGATCTGACACGCGGGGAACTGGCAAAACAAAGCGGAGTCAACCGCGAAACGATCCGTTACTACGAACGTAACAGCTTGCTGCCCATGCCGGAACGTTCCGAATCGAATTACTGCCTATTCGCGCCGAAGAATATCCAGCGTGTACGTTTCATTAAACGGGCGCAAGCCGTCGGGTTTTCGCTCAATGAAATTCGACTGCTGCTTGATATTAAGTACGGGACAGACTCAACCTGTGGGGATGTACGAGAAGTGGTCGGCTCGAAAATCGCTGAAATTGACGACAAGATCAAGTCGTTGATGGCGATGCGCGACGTACTTACCACACTCTCCGACGATTGCCCGGGCGGGGATCGCCCCGTGAGCGATTGTCCCATACTCGAAAGTTTCTCTACCCTAGTGTTTATAAAGGAGTAAACCGCATGGCAGAACAACGAATCGATCTGCCTGTCACAGGGATGACATGTGCCTCGTGCGTTCGCAACGTCGAACGGGCGATCAAGAAAGCGGATGGAGTGAGCGAAGTCAACGTGAATATCGCCACCGAACGCGCCAGCGTCACTTTTGACCCGTCCAAACTGACGACTAATATCCTCATTGACCGGATCAACGATGCGGGCTACGGCGTCGCTACCGCCACGCTTGATCTGCCCATCACGGGGATGACATGTGCCTCGTGCGTCCGCAACGTCGAACGGGCGTTGAAAAAGCCAGCAGGTGTGTTGTCAGTCAATGTCAACCTCGCAAACGAAAAAGCGACGGTCAGCTATGTACCGGGCGCAGTACGCCGCGCTGATCTGGTCAAAGCAGTAGAAGCAGCGGGTTATGGCGTGGTCGATCTCTCCAAAGCCGCGCCGGGTACAGAAGTCGATGCCGAACGCGCCGCCCGTGAAGCCGAAATTCAGCGCCAGCAGCGCAACCTGATCATCGGGATCATCTTTACAGTGCCGCTGTTCATTCTAAGCATGGGGCGCGATTTCGTGATGCAAGCCGCTATGTCTGCCCCAATGGGTGGTATGACAGGAATGACCGGCGAACCTACTGTTTCGCCGCTTGTATCGTGGCTGATGTGGGCAGGTTTCCCGTTCCTGTTCGGGATTTTAGCCACGCCCGTACAGTTCTATGTTGGCAGACAATATCTCGTTGGCGCGTGGAAAGCGCTCAAGAACCGCACGACCAACATGGACACACTGATCGCTATGGGATCACTTGCCGCATACCTGTACAGTGTCGCTGTGCTGATCGCTATCGTGCTAGGTGTGCAGGATCAGGTAGGTGATCACGTTTATTTTGAGACGGCGGCGGTGATTATCACGCTGATCACGCTGGGCAAGCTGCTTGAAGCGCGGGCGAAGGGCAAAACCAGCGAGGCGATCAAGAAACTGATGGGACTCGCGCCCAAAACCGCACTCATGCTGCGCGACGGTCAAGAAGTCGAAGTCGCCATAGACGATGTGATGGCAGGGGATAGGCTGATTGTACGTCCCGGCGAACGTATTCCTGTTGACGGCGTGGTGATCGAAGGGCGCTCGTCTGTGGATGAATCCATGCTCACAGGAGAAAGTTTGCCCGTCAACAAGGGGATCGGCAGCCCGGTTATTGGCGCAACTATCAATAAGAGCGGGCGCTTGATTTTTGAGGCAACTCGCGTCGGTGCGGAAACCGCCCTCGCGCAGATCATTCGCCTCGTCGAACAGGCACAGGGATCAAAAGCTCCTATTCAGCGCATCGCCGATCAAGTCTCCAGCGTGTTTGTGCCGATTGTGTTGGGCTTGGCACTGGCAACATTTCTTGGTTGGCTTATCATCGGGCAGGTCGGTTTCACGCAAGCGATGGTTAATGCGGTTGCTGTACTGGTGATCGCTTGTCCGTGTGCGTTGGGTTTAGCCACACCTACCGCGATCATGGTTGGCACAGGGCGCGGCGCAGAAATGGGCATCCTGTTTAAGAACAGTGAATCACTTGAAAACGCACATCGACTCGGCGTGATTGCGCTTGACAAGACCGGAACGATCACTAAAGGCGAACCCAAAGTCACCGATGTCATCCCTACGGGCGATCTCAGCGTCGATGAAGTGCTGCGCCTTGCCGCCAGTGTCGAACGCGGGAGCGAACACCCGTTAGGTCAAGCAGTGGTTGATGCTGCGAAAGCCAAAAATCTCAGCTTGGCACAACCAGAAGGCTTCGAGTCGGATTCAGGGCGTGGTGTGAGCGCCACCATCGACGGCAAACTGATTCGCGTAGGCAGTCCGCGTTATCTCTCAGGCGAATCAAATCAGCATGTTGAGGCGCTGCAATCCCACGCTAAAACCGCGATCCTCATCGCGCAAGATAGCACCATCATCGGCGTGATCGGCATCGCAGATACGGTAAAAGAATCATCACGCGAAGCGATTGCCACATTGCAGCAACTTGGTTTAGAAGTCGTGATGATCACCGGAGACAACGCAAAAACAGCGCAAGCCATCGCCGCCGAAGTCGGGATTACTCGCGTCCTAGCCGATGTGCTGCCAGACCAGAAGGTGAACGCGGTCAAGTCGCTGCAAGCGGAAGGAAAGAAAACCGCAATGGTGGGCGATGGAATCAACGATGCGCCCGCGCTGGCTCAAGCTGATGTCGGCATGGCAATTGGAACAGGTACGGACATCGCTATCGAAGCGTCAGATGTTACGCTCGTGAGCGGTGATCTACGCAGTGTCGCCCGCGCCATTCAATTGAGCAAAGCGACCATGCGAACGATCCACCAGAATTTGTTCTGGGCATTCGTCTACAACATCATCCTGATTCCGGTAGCGATGCTCGGTTTGCTCATCCCCATGCTGGCAGCCGGAGCGATGGCATTTAGCTCTGTATTTGTCGTGAGCAACAGTCTGCGGCTGCGGGGCAAAAGATTAGAACCTCAGAAGGATTCCGTTCCAGATAGTCCGCATACGTCTCCTGTGCCTTCATCTGCCCAGACTCCGGCACAATAAAACCCTTGCCGCGCATCTGGGTGACGCGCTTGCGGATTTTCTCCCAGCTACGATGGGGCAATGCAGCAGCTAATTCAAGCTGTGTTGCCCCCCGATCTAACAATTCGTCCAATCGTTTTACCTCCTCATCCACCCAGCGCGACCCACTATAGCGCGGCAGTTTGCCGTTGGTCTGCGCCACGCGTTCACAAAACTGGTCATACATTTCGTCCTCCCGAATCGGCTTCGGAGAGATTTGAAACGAGCGCTTCGGTACGATCTCATAAGCTTTGGTACGGATCGCCCGCCAGTTACGGTCGGGAAGCGCAGCGGAAATTTCAATCTGGGATGCTTTGCGCTCGATCAACTGCTTCAGGGCTTCAAATTCATCCGGTGTCCATAGTGACCATTTATCGGCGCGGTACGGCAGCACGAACGTGTCTGTGCTTTCGTCACGCCACTGGATTTCGACGTTTGCAACCCGATGCTTACCCGTTGGCGCAACCACAATTCGGACGATGAAAGCGTGAGCTACAGTGCATTGATCTTTCAGGCTCATCAGGTGCCACGTTGAAAGTACGTTTTCAGCCTGTTTCGCCAGTTGCATCAATGCTTCTTGTCGCTGCACGCGACGCTCCAGCGCATCCATCTTCAGGCGCAACCGCGTCTGTTCTAACTCGTAGTTCTGAAACTCCCGTTCCATAGCCTGCAAAAGTGTCGCACTCTGAACATACGACATATTGGTAATGATCGCCTGCATTTTCTGTGAAACGGTATTGAGCTGTGTTGTCAACGAACGCCGCTCAGTTTCAAAGTCATCAGCCGCGCTCGCCAAAACTGTCGCCCACACTTCAGGATCGAAGGTCGAACGCAGTTTGGTAAACATCATATCTGTCAGCACTTGGTCAAAATAATCACAGCGGCGCGACCAAAGCGTGTGCTGATTCGTAGCAAGGTCGTTGCGCTTGGTCGAGTAGGCGTATGCTTTCATCCCCGGACTCCAGCAAGCTGTCGCCTGCCGCCACTCGCCATCGTAATACGTGCCAATCAATCCCTTGAAAATGGGCTTCGCCCCGTCTCGATCCTCTTTGGAACGTTCACGGTAGAACGCTGGCGCGTAATCAGGATTTTCCTCTCCCGTAATAGTGTAGGGAGAAAGATAGTTAAATGCACGAGAGAACATGTCCTCCGACATGATCGGACGATGATTGTTCCACTGAACGATGCGATTCCTAAACATCCAATGTCCGATATACACGACGTTGGTCATCATGTTAACCATCGCCATCCGGCTAGGTGTATAGAAGCCTCCACGCTTTAGCATCCGCATCGGTTTCTCGCAGATGTAACCCGGTGGAATCAACCGCTGAAATTCAGGATCATCAAAATCAGGGAAGTGCGGTCCGTGTTCGTAGATATGCGCTAGTGTCTTACGCATATTTCCGCCGAAGCGGACAAACGTTTCGAATAATTCTCTGACGACAGCAGCACACGGTTCAAAGGGTTCGAATTTGCGCCAGTTCGGGTTCGGGATACCACTTGGCAAGGATTTGCGGTTATCCACCATAAAACCCAGATTGATGTTGCCGCCAATCCACAATCCCTGCATGACCATGCGTTCTTTGGCAGCGAACAATCGCCCGCGCACATAGGAATTCAGGAAATCAGCCGCTTGCTCTGCTCTCATGCGGAACAATAGACGGTGGTAAGGACCTTCGTGTTTGTCAGCAAAGTTGTACTTGAAGTAGGGTGTTATCACCCGCACGTCGTTTTTCACACAGGCATCAATAAACACGTTGACCTGAATCTGTGTCTCGTCACGGAATAAGCGGTCTTCCGCCTGCGCCGCGACAGCTCCGATCATCCCTCTGATGATAAGGTCATATAAGCGACTCATGCCCTTGCGTTCGTCAATGCGTTTTGCGCCGCTCACACCCTCGTCATCGTCGATGAGAATGATGCCATCTTTGCCCCACCCAAGCGTTTGAACGTATTTCGGTAGGTCGATCTGCTGCATATCGGTTGAGACGTTGCCCACCTGCGCCATTGAAGATTGGCGGTAGTACACCGCAATATCACGATCCAACGGCATTGCACCCGGCGTACTTGGTTTTTCAACAACGCTTTGCGCCTGATATTTACGTTTGGCGGGCATACAGCTTCATCCTTACTTCGTCAGCTATCATGACTTTGACCAGCCTCGTCTGGTTGTGGCTGATCTGCGTTCGTTTTCCGCGTCGATTTGCGGCGATGATTGGGCATTCCTGCCTGAATCCATTCCTGCAAATCGGTTGGTTTGATCACCCAGATGTGACCGACCCTTTGTCCCTTTAATAATCCGAATTCGACTGCTCGTCGGATTGTGTCGTGGTGACACCCAGCTAATTCGGCTGCTTGAGATGGAGAAAGCAACTCCTCTGCCATAAACACCTCACCGTGAGTTATTGTACGACTGATTTTGTACAATAACAAGATTCCCACGATAAAGTCTACAGGGTGTACGACAAACTCACGAATTGTCGTACACCTCCGGCTCAGTCTGTCCCGCTTTCTCACTCGGTAGGGGAACATCAGCCGAGCGCACAAACGAGTCGATCAACGCACGATACGCTATCGATAGATCGAGCCGCTTGAAGCCATACTTTGGCAGCTCGCCGCTTTGGATGGGGCTATCGGGCATTGAAGTAGGGTGTTTTTCGTTGCTCAACAGAACAAACCTCTCGGTCTACGGCTGGACAAACTCAGCATATCAAAGTCGGTCACCTGTACCTCTGAAATTTTTCAGTGGAAGGTTGGTATTTTTACAGGAGGCGACAGTAAAATTTCAGCGAACCGCACACGATGAGCTGCTGAACACTTTTTGACCGTATCACAGTGCGTTTGACCGATGACTGGAAGATTCCAGTTTTGGGTTGGGAATCGTACAGGGTTGGAATGGAGGATTGGCTCTTCCGCAAATTATGTGGAATCGGTCTGGAACAGCACCTTCTGGCGCAGCAGGGCGAAGCTGGCGCGCCCGTACATCTGACGTTTTATGAACTTGAGACGGTTGACGTGACCCTCAGTGCGACCGTTGCTCCAGGGTGAGGTGAAGGCGGCGCGGACGAAGGCGTATTCATCGCGCAGGAATTTGGCAAATGAGCGGATACCTGCAAGCAGGCTTTGCTGAGCCGCCAGCATCCACGCGTCGAAGCCGTTGCCGTCGCGGTCGTGCAATGCCGTCCGAAACTGTTGGATGAGCGCATGTGCATGAGCAAGCACGTCGTCTTGAAGGACATGGTTGAGCACGGCACGGTCACGGTGGGTCAGCCGTACGTCGGGTAAGACCAGGAGCCAGGAAAGGCGGAGCGCGGACGGCAGTGCCGAACTGGAATCGGTGAGCGGGAGTGCGGTGATTTCAATATCCGGGTCCTGTCCCTCCACCAGGCGTCGGGCGCGCAGCCACTTACTGACCGTGCCTTCGCTGCCGCCAAACCCCTGAGCCAGGAGTTCCTCACGAAGCTGGCGAGCCGTGACCGTGCCTTCGCGAAAGCGGGTTTCGAGATACGTCAGATAGGGTGTCAGAACGCTGTGCGGGGAACGACCGGGCATCCGCTCTGGAAAGCTGGTCGCTTCGTAGTAAAAGCGCACAGTCAGGTAGTTGCGTCCCAGTGCCACTTTGACCTGACTGACGGTCAGTCCTTCACGTTTGAGCCGCTGCACCTCGTTGTAGTAATCCACGCGCTGCTGACGGGAACCGTCACGACGCGCTTGTTCACTGAGTGAGCGCAGATACTGCGGACGCGCAGGACGCAAGGCCTCAGGCATGGGGAGGTGTTTCAGGCGGCGATACGCAGAGGCGGCGATGCGCTCTGCCAACTGGCGCAGGTTCAGCAGCAGATGCCAGCGGTCTGCCACCTGTTCGACGTGAGGGACAGTCGCTTCCAGGGCGTTGCGGTAGTCGCGCGACCGGTCACGAGTGACGACCTCGACCTGAGGATGCGCCACGAACCACGGCTGAATGTCACCCGTCATCCGCCCCTCGACGACTTCAAGCACTTGGTGGCTTTCGTGGTCAATGACGAGCGTGCCATAGCGGTGTCCCTTGCGGATTGCCCAGTCATCCATCCCGACAATTCTGCCTGCACTGCGCGGCGGTAGCACGGTTCGCTTCACAATCCGCAGCAGTGTGTCCCCACTGGTACGCACGCGGATGAAGCGCAGAATGCGTCGTCCACTCTCTGCGCTGACCTCGAACCCGACCCGGCGCATGAGCCTCGTCAGACGGCTGGTGCGGTGGGCGTAGAACGGCAGCCAGTCGGGGAACCGCTCGACGAAGGTGCGCTTGCCGCATACCAGATTGCGACAGTAAAAGCGGCGCACTGTCAGCACAAGTGTGACGCGCTGGTCGATACAGGGCAAATCCTGCGGCTGGCGTACATACCAACTATGCGGATGGGCTGAACGCTGTCCACAGGTGGGACAGGCGGTGGCCCGTGCCGTGCTGGTGGCGTGAATACACAAACTGTCACCAGACGACTCGGTCTGTATGACCTGAAAACCGGGAAGGCTGAACGGAATGACGCTGATGATGAACTTCCAAACGCTGATGACGGACCCAGCGTTTCAGGATAATCCATCTGCACCTCGATCCACGATTCCACATAATTTGCGGAAGAGCCAGGATTCCGGTTTCGAAGGTTTTCAGAGAAAGTTGAGGTGAAAACAAAAAGCTGGTGCATCTGTCTCTCCACACATGAGCGATGCAACCAGCTTATCAAAGTCGGTCGGGTGTACCCCCGGAATCGTACAGTTTGGGGTTGGAGGATTCCGGGTCTGGTGAGCAATCTTCGAGTTTATATTTTATATATTTATATATATAATACTTGATATGTGGTGCCTTGTAGGCGCTCGAATCGAGCAAGCGATTGTGGAGGCACTATATTAGGACTTTCGCTTGAGCAGGAAATTGAGGGTATTGTAGAGGGATGATAACGAAACGCCAATACATCGAATACCTAATCAGTACCCCTGTGAACTATACCTGT
>JBBQRJ010000035.1:0-19424 GCA_038214955.1 Aggregatilineales bacterium
TGCTCGAATTGGAGACGCTGAGTCCACTGGTGACATTATCGCCGTCGGGCAGCGCGGAACATAAAGAGCGGTGGACTTTGGCGCAGGACATTCCTGCCGTTGAAACCGATGACGACGTAGATCAATACGTGTTACCTGTCATGAAATAGACAATCGTAGGGACGCGATACATCGCGTCCGTTTCTGATGAAATTGCGATCAAGCGGACGCCATGTATCGCGTCCCTACAATTTGATTAATCGATCATGCGACCCAGAAATCGTAGCTGAACAGGAATGCTTGCATCGCCAGCAGCAAAATGCTGACGAGCGTCCAAGCGCGATCAAACACGGGGTTTCGTCCCCACCGCCCCAACATGATCCACAGCGTCGGCACAACGATCATATAACGAATGGTGCTGTTGATGCTCGTATAACCTGCCGTAAAGGGGATCACGATAGCAATCAACCCGAACACAGCAATTTGGGGATAACGCCTAAACGTGAGCAAACAGCTTAACAGCGCCAGCGCGATGGTAATCACTTGCATAGCAGAAGTCACGGCTGTTTCTGGAAATTCTTGAGCGCGTTCTAGAAATTCTCCCCACGCCTGTAGGGTCGTATCAATGTCTAGCAGTTTGTTACCAAACCAGATGTCTTCTACAAAATCAAACGCTGTGCCATATTGCAAGCGCCACAACCCGTAAGCGATCACAGGTAGGAACATCAAGGGTAGGCGAATCCACAACCCGCGCCGATCCGTCGAGTCGCGGTACGCTAACGCCCACGAGATCAACAGCGGCACAACCAGCGCCCCGCCAATCGAGCGCGTCCATGTCGCCAAAGCCGCCAGCACCGCTGCCCATACCCACTGTTTACGCCGCATCAATGCGAGGCTGCCGAATGCCAACCCGACAAACAGCCCTTCCGTGTAAATGACCGCAAAAAACATCGAGGTAGGGAAAATCAGCATGTAAAACAGCGTGCGAATACCGCCATCCTCGCCTAATTCCTCGCGTACAATGTCATACAGCGCGATGATGCCCGCCAGCGTCCCTACCAGCGACACGATAACGCCCGCTAACGTCGAAGCAGCAATCGGCGTCAACCCGAACAATGTGAACGGCAAGCGTACAACCTTCATCAGCATCGGGTAAAACGGGAAGAAAGCATAATTCATACTGTAGGCTTCGCCCTCGTCACCATCCAGAACCCGCACAGCAGGATCGTCATAGCCGAACGTCGCTATCGACAGGTAAAATTCGCTGTCCCATGACACTTGCGTGTTAAAAAACGGATCGTTCAGGTAGATTTTGCCATTTTGACTGTTACGAGTCGTTTCTTGCCCCGTCCATGAGAGCGCATAATCGGGGCGGTCAGGCGCGTAACGCAATTGGACAAGCTGCATGTAGCCTATCAGGATGATGCTCCATGCTAACCAGATCAAGACGATATTACGCAGCGTGCGAGAAGTCATAGAGATGCTCCGGGAAGGATCAGCAATAGATTTTGACGGGACAAAGCGAATAAATTGGACAAGACAACCCTTGTCCTATATGCACCAAGTGAAGCGATTTGCCGGACGCTAAAGCATCCAGCAAGGGGTAAAAAGTCCCCTGAAGGGGACTCACAGGGGGTTTGGAGCAAGAATTGGAGCCCCGTTTACGGGGTTTTTTAGAACTAGCCGGAGGCTTTGAGCCTCTGGCGACCCCCAAACGAAACTTTTTCTGAGGCAGAAACCCCTTAACTTGTCGCACATGGGACAAGCGATACCTTGTCCCTCTTTAGTTGAGTTTAGTTTGCGGGTGGTATTACGTACACCGTGAGCGATTGACCGGGTACAGTGATACTCGCACCCTCGCTGATCGCCAGCGAGTCGATTTGTTCGGCATTGTGTTCCGCATCAAAGCGCCACACTTCGGCATCACCACTGGGTTCAAAGCCGGTGATCGACAGCGTTTTCGTCGCTTCGTCGTCACCCAAGTTGATCACCATCAGCGTGAGAGTCCCGTCTTCGCGCTGCGCTGCGTAAATCGTGAGATGCGGATCGCTCGATTCTGCCGCCAACAATTCTGTACCGAAATGCGTATACATTAAGTAGGTGTAGTAAGATGGGCGCACATCATAGCTGCCCAAAAGACCCCACCCGCGACCCGCCGTACCCTGCACATCCCAGTGGGTAGCGATTGCCACCCTATTGTTGATCATGCGCCCAAGCACATCCGCTAACCAGATGGCGTTGAAGTGCGAGTCGAGACTCGCTTCGCCGCTCGTACTGTTCGCAGAATTCGAGTTGAATTCTGTCACGGCAATCGGAATATCGCGTCCAGTGGTATTGATGATGATTTGGCGCAAATTCGGGATTATCAAATCCCATTCTGCCGAATTACGCGCAAGTCCTTCTATCGTCGCGCCTGCTCCCCCACCCTGACCCTCGCCGGGCCATGGATACCGGTGAATCGACACATATGACAGTAAATCGCCGTTTGCTTCAAGGAACGGGATCAACCATTCATTACCCTCTGCATCAAACGGAGCGCCGCTGCGGGTATTATAAGTGATCTGATCGCCATCTACGGTCAAGGGGATGTACTGCGTAATGTCGGGACCTACAAATTCAATCGTTGGGTCTACTGCCAGCATAGCTTCGGCAATGATGCGCCAATCACGGATTAAATCATCGACATTGTAACTATCCACACCCGGTGCGTTAACAAACAGATTGGGTTCGTTGCCAATGCTCCAGTAGTGAACGTTGTAACCTTTTTCAATGTTAGAATAACGTACCAGTTCCGCAGCCACTTCGGGAGTACCGAACAACAAACGCGCACTCATCAACGGTTCAGCACCAACCTGCCTTGCTTGAAGCACGAACAGATCGAAAATGGTATTTCGCATATCCGAACGGTCTATACCGTCGCCACCGAAACGCATTATGCGAAGCCTTAGTGCCTGCGCTTCATCCATCAACCCCATCGGGATAATGTTGTAATGGTTCATATTCGAACCGTACACATAGGGGCTGATCGTGCCAAGCGATGCAGATGCATCGACTTGCAAATCAGCCTCCTCTTGCGCCACTAATCCCTGTAACCCTGCAAAAATCAGGATGAGCAGAAGCAGCAGTTTCCGCATAACTATTTCTCAACACCCGTCACAACCACACCGCGCATGAACACCTTCTGTGCGAAGATGAAGATTCCAAGCGGCAGGAGCATCGCCATGAGCGAGGTCGCCTGAATGAGTTCCGGGCGGGGTCCATACTGGAAGTTGAACTGCTGCACCGCGATAGAAATCGGCCACAGGTCAGAGCGACCAAGCGTATAAAGCAGTGGACCAAAGTAATCATTCCACGCGAAGATGAAGTGGAACAAGCCAACTGACAGAATTGCGGGCCACGCTTGCGGAATGATGACGCTGCGAAGGACACGGAAAGGACCCGCCCCGTCGATCATGGCGGCTTCGTCCAACTCACGCGGCAAAGTCATGAAAAACTGACGCAGTAGGAAAACGTTGTATGCATTCGAGAAGAAGTGAGGCACGATCAACGGCAGCCACGAGCCTGTCCAGCCAATGCTGGCGAAAAAGGCGTAGGTTGGGATGAGCGTCACTTGTCCGGGCAGAATAATCGTTCCGATCAGGATAATGAAGAAGATATTCTTGCCGGGAATGGGGAAACGAGCGAAAGCATAGGCTACGCAGATGCTCGACAACAGCGTGCCAACCATACCGACGATGGCGATAAAAGCGGTGTTGAAGAACACGCGTGGGAAATCGATCAGACGCCACGCTTCAGGGAAGTTCTCAGGGTGAGCCTCGAACTCGTAGGCTGTATCCAGTGTACGCCAACTGCCCTCCCATGTGATCAAGCCAGCATCGGGGTTGGCAGGATCAACAAATTCGCTGCTCTGCCGTCCTTTATTGATCAGCGCCAACTCACGCATGACGCCGTTCTCATCAGGCACATTGAAGATATCATAGGCTTCACCCTCATACGTGAAGGTGCGCGGCGACATCGGCAGAATGAGACCATCTGTGTTACCGACAATCTGCCCTGCGTTCTTGAAGGCGGTGGTTAGCATCTGACCGAAAGGCATCAGGTATACCAGCGAAATGGCAAAGGCGAACATCGTAAATAATCCGCCAATGGCGAGCTTACGCAGTTGGTAACTATACCAAGGAGAAGTATTTACAGCTTTCGATTGAGTTATAGCAGCCATTTTGTATTAGTCTCCACTCGAATAGTACACCCAACGTCGGGAAGTACCGAAAAGCGCAACAGTCAAGACAAGGGCGATTATGAAAATGAACCATGCTTGGGTGGCACCATAACCCATGTTCGCATTCTGGAATGCGGTTTTATACAGATACATATTGAAAAACAGTGCCGAGTTGCCGGGGTTCCCTGTGCCGCGCGTCATGACGTAGGGAACGGTGAAATACTGCATCAAACCGATCACGCTCAACACCAAATTGTAGAGAATTACTGGAGAGATCATCGGCAGCGTGATACGCAGAAACTTCACCAGCGGATTTGCGCCATCAACATCGGCGGCTTCATACAGTTCCGTCGGTACGCCCTGCATCGTCGCCAACATCGTGAGCATCGCATTACCGACGCCCCACACCCCGACCAGCATGAATGCAGGCAAAATCCAATTTGCATCCTGAATCCAGTTGGGCGGTTCGGCAATGCCAACACCCCGAAGAATGCGGTTCAGCCAACCCGTATCACCGTTCAGGAAGCTTTGCCATACGAAAATGCTGGAGATTGCGGGAACAACATAAGGCATATAAAACAAGGGTCGCCACAACACCTTACCCCACAGATTCTTTGAATTGAGCATTGCTGCCATACCAAGCGGAATGAGAATTCCGAACGGAACAGCGATCAAGGCGAAGCGTAGGGTCACACCGAGCGCGGTCATAGCAATAGGGTCAGTAAACAAACGCACCCAGTTATCCAGCCCGACGAAACGCATCTCTTGTGTGCTGGTGAGCGTGAAGTCTGTGAAAGTGAACGCAAGCGAGACGAGGATCGGCAAAGCCGTGAACAGAATAAACCCGATGATCCAAGGCGAAAGAAAAATCCATCCCCAGATACGCTGCTGACGAGCCAAACCTTGGTCTTTTGGTTTTCGGCTCATGCCTACGCTTACGGATGGGGCGTTAAGTGATTGATCGGTGGTTGCCATATCCTGACTCCAACACTCAGTAACCGGGAAGTAATGTAAGTATGCACCCAGTTTAAAGCAATTTTAGAAAAGTTTACTTAGGGAGAGAGGGCATGAAGCCCTCTCTCAACCTTATACTAATGGCAAGCCTTAGCTGCCTTCGACAATTGCCTGAAGATCAGACTGGAACGTGTCGATTTCAGCATTGAGATCGGCATCTGCACCCGTATCGCCTTCGATCAGCGACAGGAGAGCAAATTCACGATCATAAGCCTGTGTGTAGTTCGGGACGTTCGATTCGTGGTGCAGAGGACCGGGGTTGCTGAAAGCGAGGCTTTCTGCCGCAACATCCCAGTTCACGCCCATCGGGTAACGAGCGCTGATCGCTTCAACCCAAATCGGTTGAGCATCGGGGAACGCCGGGTACGCGCCGTAGGCACTCGCCAAAGCGGGTGCAGCTTCGGTCACCAAGTAGGTCAGAACTTCAAAAGCTTCTGCGGG
The DNA here is from genome assembly GCA_038214955.1 of Aggregatilineales bacterium. Lineage (GTDB taxonomy): Bacteria > Chloroflexota > Anaerolineae > Aggregatilineales > Phototrophicaceae > Flexifilum. The sequence continues at coordinate 5,654 of JBBQRJ010000035.1, forward strand.
ATGAGCCGATGCACCGACCAAACGGAAGGTGTCGGCGTCCATCGCAACGTGTTGTTCGCCGTCAAACGACGCCGGAACGGGTGCAATGTCCCATTCGAAGTTGCCAACGCTGTTATCGAGGCAGCAGGTGTACCACAGCGGCACAATCGACATAGCGAGGTTGCCCGACGCGAAACCGCTGGGTTGCAGAACTTCACTGGCGGCTGCGGTTGCGTTCGGGGCAGTGTGATCTACCCAAATACGATCCCAATACCATTGTGTCGCATCGCGCCATTCTTGCGGCACGGTCACGGTGTTGGTTTCTGCATCGTAGTAGCTTGACGGTTGCAGGTTCGTCCAGATCAGGCGGACACGCGCCCATTGGAAGTTCATACCGTATTGCTCAACAGCGGTGGCATCAAAGTCAGGGCTGGTCGCGTCGTTACCATTGGCATCAACCGTCAAAATCTTGGCGATTTCTGCGGCAGTGTCATAATCCCACGCAACTTCTGTACCATCGGGCATGACATACATGCCACCGAATTCGGCGGGCGGGTAGTTCAAACCAGCTTCGTCGAATAGGTCTTCATTGTAATAGGTAACCGCAGGGAACACGGCGAACGGCAGACCGCTCAAGCCACCAGCTTCGGTGCGATACAGACCAATCAAGGCTTCGTCAAACACGGTGGTGTCGAAGCCAGCAGCTTCTGCCAGAGGAGCAACGTCTGCCCACTGATCAGCGAACGAGTTGGAACCAGCGACGCCGACGGGTCCAACGATGTCGGGGGGCGTGCCAGCAGCCAATAGGGTGCTGAGGGTATCACGCGCCGTTTCGTTGCTGGCGGCAATATTGATCACGAGGTTGATGTTGGGGTGTGAAGCGTTAAATTCTTCAACAACCTGATTCTGGATTTCGATTTGTTCTGAATTCGTACCTGTACCCAAACCGACGAACCATGTAATGGTCACCGGTTCCTGTGCTGCTGCCGGCATCACTGCTCCGATGAGCAGGACGGCAAACAACATGACGACAAATAGTTTTTTGGACATTGTGAACTTCCCTCTGGCATATAGAAAAGATTGAAAAGCTAATGATCGGATCACGTTATTGGAACCTCGGACTGCAACTGCACCTCCTTTGCTAACGTTCGCTCACGAAGGTTCGCACCGCACGATTGGCGGATGACGAGCTGAGTGGGTAGTACCATGTGCTGCGGACTATGCTTATGTCCGCCCACAAGATCGAGCAGAAGCTGGACGGCGACTGCCCCTTTTTGCTGTACAGGCTGGCGAATGGTGGTCAAATGCGGCGTTGTTTTGGTCGCCACATCGAGATCATCAAAGCCGACGATGCCAATATCTTCAGGAACGCGCAAACCCGCATCCTGAATCGCCTGTATTGCGCCGCGTGCCGCTGTATCGCTTGAGACGAATACCGCGTCGGGATGTTGCGACAAGAGAGCTTTCATGCCCTCGTAACCCGCTAGGAAGCTGAACCTCCCGTAAGATACGAGGTCAGCGTTGTAAGGAATGCCCGCCAGTTCCAACGCTTTGAGATAACCCGTCAAGCGGTCTTGACCATCTGCGATGTTCAAGTGTCCGGTAATGTGGGCAATGCGTTGGTAGCCGAGGCTGATCAGGTGCTGTGTCGCTAACTGACCCCCCTGCACGTTATCCACTGTGACATGGCTGATTCGATCTTCATACCGCTGGGGGCGTTCCATCATCACAAAATACGGCACAGACTGAACGAGGTGATCAATGAGCGGATCATCATTTTCAATCGATGCGATGATGAAACCATCACACATGCGGTTACGCAAAATGCGCTGGCTGAAATGTTCGCGGGGTTCATCCACATTACCCAAGCACAAGAGCATACTTTGTTCGTGGTTGTTACCCGCTTCTACAATTCCTTGCAGCAGCATGGGGAAATACGAGTTGTCGGCAAAAAATACGTTTGCTGTTCCGGGTAAGACAACGCCAACCACCTGCGAACGCTGTGTAACCAGTGCGCGTGCCGCTTGGTTTGGGGTGTAGTTCAGGCGCTCGATCACTTCGAGGACACGGGCGCGAGTGTGCTTATTAACGTGGGCTTCGTTGTTGACCACACGCGACACTGTTGACCGTGAGACGCCTGCTACTCTGGCAATGTCTTTGATACTCATGTGATCTGACATGATGAGTCCTAGAACAGTCCGAATGCCCGGTTAGACGTAGTGGTTTAACGAAATCGACAGTGCCGGAGAGATTGAGGCACTTGGGAGATTACAAACGGTACAATCACCGTTGAGTTTGCGAGAGATTAAATTAGTTAGGTGAGGCTTGAACAGATTTCTATTCATCGTAAAGGTCGCCTTTTGTTACTAATTTCAGTTCTTGTTCAATTTTTCTGAGTATAACTGAGAACGTTCCCAAAATGCAATACCCAATTTTCAGAGCGTTCCTCAGCAGTGAATTTCATTGTATACTGAAACTGTTCAATGTACAACAGGGAGTTTGTTCAATCTTGTTCAAGTGAAATTACGAGGTAAGATAGTTCCGTACACTTCATTCAATAGATGTTACACCCAAAAAGGTAAGGAAAAAATTGATCATGTTCGATGACAAACCAACCCTGCGAGATGTTGCCAAGTTAGCGGGGGTTTCCTTGGGGACGGCATCCAACGCATTGAACAATCGTGGCAACGTTTCAGATGAAGCCCGCACACGGGTTACAGAGGCAGCGGCGGCGCTCGGTTATCGAATGCAAGTGCGAATGGCGACCAGCGCCCGCCCTAACCTGTCGGTGATTGGCGCGATTGGCAAAATGGACAAGGGCGAAACGATGACCATCAACCCTTTCTATTCCTATGTGTTGGCTGGCATTGAGCGCGAATGTCAGCGCCATAACCTCAGCCTTATGCTTGCCAACATCAGTGTAGATAGGATGAATCGCCCGGTAAACCTGCCGCCCATGCTGCTCGATCATCAAGTGGACGGTGTATTAATGGTGGGTACATTCCTTGAGGATACCATCCACCTGATCGGGCGCAAGTTTGACAAACCCGTCGTGCTGGTCGATGCTTATGCTCCCGGCGGCCGTTTCGACAGCGTGATCACCGACAACATCACAGGCGCTTACATGGCGGTAAAATATTTGATCAAGCAGGGGCACAAAAAAATCGGATTGGTGGGCAGCACCAATGAAGCCTATCCAAGTATTCGGGAACGTCGAAAAGGTTATTTGCGTGCGCTCAAACATCACCGTATCAGTGAAGCGTTTATTCAGGACAGCGAACTCACCCGCGACAGTGCCTATGAATCAACCTGTGTCCTACTCCAACGAGCGCCGAAGATCACAGCGATTTTCGCGTGTAATGACGAGGTGGCGCTTGGCGTTTTGACCGCTGCTCGACAAATGGGGCGCGATGTGCCTAACGATTTGTCGGTCATCGGATTTGACGACATCGACCTCGCCACACAGGTGAGTCCTGCCCTGACCACCATGCGCGTTGATAAAATGCTCATGGGGACAATGGCGGTACGCTACCTGAAAGATCGGGCAGAATCGCCGGATCGATCATCACTCACCACCTTGATCAGTACCACGCTGGTCGTTAGGGATACGGTTCGCGCTTTGCCAAAGGGGTAACGTGAGCAATACAAAATCGGTCTATGTGGCGTATGTCGGCGGCACGATTGGCATGGTGAAAACCACCAGCGGCTATTCCCCTGCGTCTGGCTCTCTGCAACAGCAAATGGAGATGATCCCCGAACTTAGAGACGAGCGAATGCCACAGTTCACGATTCACGAGTACGCGCCCCTGCTCGACTCGTCCAACATGACCCCTGCCGATTGGATTCAAATCGCACAGGACATCACCGATCACTATGATGAGTTTGACGGATTCGTCGTGCTGCACGGCACAGATACAATGGCATATACCGCATCGGCGCTGTCGTTTCTGCTGCAAAATCTCAGCAAAACGGTGATCGTCACTGGCTCACAAATCCCCCTAGTTGAACTACGGAATGACGCCCGCCCCAACCTCATCGACTCGCTGTTGATCGCCAGCCATTATCAAATTCCCGAAGTCTGCCTGTACTTCAATACGCGCCTGTTTCGTGGCAACCGCACGCTCAAAATCAACGCCAGCGGTTTCCACGCCTTCGACTCACCGAATTACCCGCCCTTGGGCGTGGTAGGCGTGGACATCACCATGGATTGGAGTCATGTTCTGCCCCGCCCTAACGCGCCGTTCGAGTTTTCGCGCATTTCGACACAGCCGCAGGTCGGTCAAATTACGCTGTTTCCGGGCATTTCGGTTCAGGTGATCAAGAACTTTTTGCAACCGCCCATTCAGGGTGTGATTCTGGAAACCTACGGTTCGGGTAACGCACCCGACAAGGATCAAGCGTTTCTCGATGCGATCAAAGCGGCGACGGATCGCGGCGTGGTGATCGTGAGCTGTACACAATGTCTGTACGGCACGGTTGATCTTGATGCGTATGCGACGGGGAGCGCCCTCAAAGCGTGCGGTGTGATCAACGGGTATGACATGACCAGAGAAGCGGCGCTCACCAAGTTGTATTATCTATTTGGCTTAGGCTACGACGTGCATCAAGTCCGCACGCTGATGCAGCGCAGTTTACGCGGCGAACTCACCGAACCTAATGCCCGCTAAATACCTCTACGCTGTCACATCCCGCACATTGATCACACGCTCTTCCTCTCGTGACCGATCCGCCGCTAACGCAATCTGGAGAGCGGCGCGTCCGTCCTGTGCAGTCACGAGCGGGGGCGATTGCTTGTATACACAGTCTGCGAACACTTCAATTTGACGGGTGTAGGCTTTCCCGAATCGCTGCGGAAAGTGCGGCACTACATCATGGCTCACCCCTGCTTTTGTTAGAGTCAATAGAGGTGTTTGCTTCAAGTAACCGATTTGCAGCGTTCCATACGCGCCGATGACTTCTGCCTGAATGTCGTAGCCATAGACGGCGGTGCGGCTCACTTCAACGTTGCCCAAACCACCACGAGAGAAACGCAACGAGATCATAGCATTATCGAAATCACCGACGGTTGACAGTTCAGGATAAACGAGAGCGGCGGCTTCGGCGTATACGCGATCCACATCATCGTTCATCAGCCAGCGCACGAGATCAAAATCGTGGATCGCCATATCGACAATCAAACCGCCGCTCACCGCCGGGTTCGCAAATTCAAGCGATGTCGGAAACGGATCGCGCCCGATGGATCGGATCGTCACAGGCTGACCGATTACGCCCGCGTCAATCTGCTGTTTGGCGGCGACGTAGCCCTCATCAAAGCGGCGCATAAACCCTACCTGAAAGAAAATTCGCGCCCGTTCTACCGCGTCGATCATCACGTCCGTGTCACGCAGCGTCAGCGACATGGGTTTCTCACAGAAAATGTGTTTGCCCGCCGCTGCCGCGTCAATCACCACCTGATAATGGGTGCTGGTTGGCGTAGCGACGATCACCGCGTCTAAATCAGGGTGATTGAGCAAATCGTGATAGTCCGAATAAACGGCGACTCCGCTTACCTCAGCGGCAAATAGAGTCGTCACGACTTCACGCGGGTCAGCAACCGCCACCAGAGTCGCATTGGGGAGTTGTCGTGCCGCATGATAGGCATAGACCTGCCCCATTCGCCCCAAACCGATTACGCCTAAGTTTAACTTTGCCATGATTCCCTCGCCTATAATCTAATTTGAAAGTAGGATGCTACATCTACGGCGCGTCCGTGTCAATCGAAGGGGAATTACGCTGCTTTTTTGTTATACTCCTGATTAAATTAATGATGATAGGAAGAAAATGATGACAAGCGCAGTCGATTTCAGAAGTTCGCTGCACAAGATGGTCGCCACAACCATCACCGATTATTGGAACGATTCTTGCTCCATCGAAGAACTGAAATATGCTATTGAGCATGGGGCGGTTGGCGCCACCAGCAACCCCACGATTGTGACGGGCGTCCTCAAAAAGGAAATGCCACTGTGGAAAGATCGCATTCAGCAGATCGTTCGAGATAACCCAACGTGGTCAGAAAACGAAATTGCATGGAAGGTGCTAGAGGAAATTACGGTCAAAGCATCTGAACTGCTGCTGCCTGTGTTTGAGCGTGAAGGCGGCAAAAAGGGTCAGCTTTCAATCCAGACGAACCCCGCCAATTATCGCAACGTTGCGGCACTCGTAGAGCAAAGCCGCCACTTCAACACGCTTGCGCCCAACTTGCAGATCAAAATTCCGGTGACGGCGGCGGGCGTGGAAGCCATTGAGGAAGTGACCTATCATGGGATCAGCATCAATGCGACGGTTTCTTTCACTGTATCACAAGCGATTGCAGTGGCGGAAGCAGTCGAACGCGGCTTAAACCGACGCACGGCAGAAGGCAAGAGCAACGATCACCTCAACCCTGCCTGTACAATCATGGTTGGGCGCGTCGATGACTGGATGCAGACGGTAAGCACCCGCGACAGCCTCACCATAAATCCTGCGGCGATTGTGTGGTCAGGGGTCGCCGTGATGAAGAAAGCGTACCAGATTTATCAGGAACGCGGCTATCGCACACGCTTGTTGGCGGCAGCCTATCGCCATCACCTGCATTGGTCAGAATTCATTGGCGGCGACATGATTTTGAGTATGCCGTTTGAGTGGCAGAAACGCTTTAATTCGTCTGATGTCGAAGTCATCGAGCGCATTCACAACCCGGTTGATCCCGCGCTGGTGGATAACCTGTACTCACATATTCCCGATTTTCGCAGAGCCTACGACATCGACGGCATGACCGTTGTAGAGTTCGACACGTATGGCGCAACGGTTCGCACGTTGCGTGCATTCATCACGTCCGCGCACGATCTGATCGGCATGATCCGTGAAGGTTTCATGCTGCCTAACCCGGATGTGCGCTGAACAAGTCGGACAGGGCAAGCCCTGTCCCTACAAATATTGCTTGCTAGGGTTGGGGCTTGCCTCAACCGCCCTTCATTTATCTTCGAGGAGTTATCATTTTGAGCCAGAAAGTTCGTGTTGGACTGGTAGGAACAGGGCGCATTGGGCGGGTACATACGCAAACGATTAAACAGCGCGTCCCGCAAGCGGAACTGGTCGCCGTGACAGATATGAATCTCGCGGCGGCGGAAGCATGTGCGGCAGAATTCGGCGTGTCTCAGGTCGCCCCCGACTTCCAAGCCCTTCTTGACGACCCAAGCATTGACGCGGTGCTGATCTGTTCGGCAACCGACACCCATTCGACGTTCATCATTCAGGCGGCGAACGCGGGCAAGCACATTTTCTGTGAGAAACCGATTGCGGCTGATCTGCCCGCCATTGATGCCGCCCTTGCCGCCGTTGATCAAGCGGGCGTCAAGTTGATGATCGGCTTTAACCGCCGCTTTGACGCCAATCACCGGCGCATCAAACAGGCGATTGAGGCGGGCGAAATCGGCACGCCACACCTCATGCATATCATCAGCCGTGACCCCGCGCCGCCACCTATCGCTTACGTCAAAGTGTCGGGCGGGTTGTTCTTCGACATGACAATCCACGATTTCGACATGGCGCGTTTTCTGTTGGGCGAAGTGACAGAAGTCTATGCCTGTGCGGGTGTGATGGTTGACCCGGCAATTGGTGAAGCGGGCGACATTGATACCGCCGTGATCACGCTTAAGTTTGCCAATGGCGCGATTGGCACGATTGACAACAGCCGACAGGCGGTCTACGGTTACGATCAACGAGTCGAAGTATTTGGCAGCAAAGGCAGCGCCAGCAGCGGCAACCTGTTTGCAGATGCGGTTACGATCAGCAGTGCCAGCAGCGTACAGCGCGGTTTACCGCTCAATTTCTTTATGGATCGCTACATCCCGTCCTACCAATTGGAAGTCACCGAGTTCATTGACAGCGTTGTCAACAACACAACACCCCCTGTCACAGGTGCGGACGGACGCGCCCCGGTAGTGATCGCCAAAGCCGCGATCCTGTCTTACCGCGAGAATCGCCCGGTTAAGTTAAGTGAAATTTAGTCGTCCACATATAAAAAGGAACCATAATGGTTGACAGGATTATAGATTTCATCGGCGGACAGTGGGTTGATGCGCCGTCGGCAAACTGGCAGAACATCACCAACCCCGCCAGCGCCACCGTGATCGGGGAAGTGATGCTGAGTCCCCGCGAAACCGTCGCCCGCGCTGTCGAAACGGCGCACAAAGCCTATCTCGAATGGCGTGCCGTCCCCGTGACCGAACGCATTCAGCCGATGTTCAGGCTGAAAACCCTGCTTGAAGCGAACATCGAGGACATTGCGCGGACGATCACCAACGAATGCGGCAAGACCTATGCCGAAAGCGAAGCAGAAGTCCGGCGCGGCATTGAAAACGTCGAAGTTGCGTGCGGAATGCCGATGATGATTCAAGGCTACAACAACGAGGACATCGCACGCGGCATTGACGAGCATATGTTCCGCCAGCCGCTCGGTGTTACGGTGGCGATCACGCCGTTCAACTTCCCCGGCATGATTCCGCTGTGGTTCTTGCCCTACGCGGTTGCTACGGGGAACGCCTTCATCCTCAAGCCGAGTGAGCGCGTACCGATGACCTCTGCCAAGATGTTCGCATTGATCGAACAGGCGGGTTTCCCGGCGGGCGTGCTGCAATTGGTCAACGGCGGCAGAGACACGGTGGATGCCCTGCTTGATCACCCGCTCGTCAAAGCAGTGAGTTTCGTCGGCTCGACTCCTGTTGCCAAGTACATTTACAGCCGCGCTACGGCGAACGGCAAGCGAGCGCAGTGTCAGGGCGGCGCGAAAAACCCTGTCGTGATCATGCCCGATGCAGATATGGACATGACGACGCGCATCATGGCAGATTCGGCGTTCGGCTGTGCGGGTCAGCGATGCCTCGCGGCGTCAGTGGCGATCACCGTAGGCAGCGCACGCAACACATTTACAGAGCAAATCGCAGACGCGGCGACTTCACGCAAGGTCGGCTACGGTTTGGATTCTGGTGTGCAAATGGGTCCCGTCATCAGCGCGGAGAGCAAAGCCCGCATTGAGGGGATCATCGCAAAAAGCGCAGATGAAGGCGTGAACGTGCTGGTAGATGGTCGCCAGAAGCAGGTCAGCGGCTATGAAGAAGGTTATTTTGTCTTCCCCACTATCCTAGAAAACGTTGACCCCAACAGCGACATCGCCCACACCGAGATTTTTGGACCCGTCCTCAGTTTGATGCACGCGCAAACTGTCGATGATGCGATTGCGATTGTCAACAACCGCGCTTATGGCAACATGGCGTGTATTTTCACGAGCAGCGGCGCGGCGGCGCGTAAGTTCCGCAATGAAGCGGACGCGGGCAACGTTGGGATCAATATTGGCGTGGCTGCACCGATGGCGTTCTTCCCATTCAGCGGGTGGAATGACAGCTTCTTTGGCGATCTGCACGGTCAAGGGCGGCACGGTGTCGAGTTCTACACACAGACGAAAGTCGTGGTCGAACGCTGGCCACGCGATTGGTCACGTCAGTTTTAGGCATTACATTATGTGATGGTAGGGACGCGCAACGGCGCGTCCGGTTATTCTACGAAACGTGGTGGACGCCCCGTTGCGCGTCCACCACGAATATTTACACCCGATCTAACCGAGCAATCGCATACGGCAGCAGATCGAGTCGCAGTGGTTGATCCGCCGCCACTTCGATCACCTGTCCCGCCGCCGCTCGATAGACTTCCGGTTCACGCATAGCAGCATCGGCGTTCGTCTCATCGAGCGTTTTAAGTTCCCAACGCCCATCCAACCCTGTGATCGTCACGGTTTGCGCCTCGGCGGTGTGATTTGCCACCAGCACGCGCCAGCGCGATCCCTCACGGAGCGCCAGCCCGCTAAATACCAGCGGTTCGCTCGACTGAGCGCCGAGGATACGCCCATCTTTGAAATCACCCACATCTGCAAAAACGTGATACATCGGGAATACCGCGCCGGGGATCGACGGGAATTGGTCAGGCAGCGGCGACCCGCTTTCACGTTCCATCACGCCGAGCCACCCTGTCGTTTCAAAGAAAGTGGTGCTTTCTGCGCCGCCGCGTGCTAAAGACGCAATCGCGCCCATTGTCCAGCCCGCACCAAACAACGAAATCTGACGCCGATCAACGTTGCCGGGAAGGGTAACCAACTCAGTGTCGACTTCATCCGTCGCCGTAGCCACCGGATTCCAGCGCATTTTGAAGCTGATCGGGCTGACAAGGACTGCCGCGCCAGAAAACTCACGCGCATTCGCCGCCGCAATAGGCAGCGTGGCAAGCGTTTCGATCAGAGTGCTGTTGTCAAAAGCGTGAACCTGCGGGTTGGTCGAATACACGACCCATTCAGCCATACCGACGGGCGGGCGAAACAGATTGAGGTTGGTAAAAAAGGCGTCTGTCCCCGCGACAAGAAACACACTCTGCAAATCGTCTAGTGCTTCTTTCGCCAACTCGTATGTCTCGCGGGTTGTCGCGCCTTCACCCTCACGGAACAGCAGTACATACACATCACCATGATCCATATTATCTAATGCGGTGTGCAGCCGTGCTAATTCCGTCTGCATGTCTTTACCGAAATGAGCCGCCACTTCGAGATCAAGTTCTAGGACGTTGGCATCTTCAACCGCTTCATGCAACCGATCTTCCATGCCTTCGGTGAAAAACAATTCATGTCGAAATTGATTCAGTTTAAGCGCAGCGATCCGTTCAAACTGTCGTTCGCTCAACGGCTCATCGTGCGAAGCCATCCCCAAGCCGATAAACGGAATTTTCCAACGCTGCGACGAATCAATGTGAAGGATGTTCCCTTTTTTCACCATCGGAACAGCGTCTGCATCACCCATTAAGCGCACAGTCACCGACTGCTGAACTTTCGTCCTCGCGTCAATGTCAACCGGACGCGGAATTGCCGATGGCGTACAGTAGGTTTTGTAGGAAGCATCGCTCCAGTTACGCTGATCTTCCATCTCGAACGCATCGCCTTCCATGCGAACTTCGATGGATACATCTGGTAGGGCTTCATGGCGAACGGCACGAACGAGCAGATACGGTTCACGCGGGCTGATCTTTTCGGGGAACATCCCCTGCACTACTTCGCCATTCGTGTGTTCGATCTCACAGGCTTGTCCCGCAAGCATCAAGGGATGGAGAACGCAAAACCCGATTCTCATACGCCGGAAAGCGGTCAAAGACTCGCCATCAAACGTAAAGCGAACGGTGCTGTCTGCTGTTCCAACAATCTCACCATGCCATACGAAATGTATATTGCCCTGCTGGTGATCACTGGTGAAGCTAATACGGAACGAGTCTGCTTGCGCGTCAATCTGTACATCACGCAGCACAAACGGGACTGTATCCCAGTTCTGGTCACGAACAGCGGCATACACCCCGCGCAGAACTTCACGGTTGCCCACCGTGATATAACGGATTTGACCCGCCTCGTACACCAGATGCAATTTGCCCGCCCGCAGCACGATTCGCTCGGCTTGCGGCTTGTCCATTCCATCATAAATAACCTTATGCATCATATTCCTCTCTAAAGTAAGCAGCGGCTCAAACCGTTGTTACGCTTGTCCCGAATAAAACTGTCTGAAAATCTTTCAAGCTAAAAATTCCCGCGCCAATCTGCATCGCGTTTGCTGTTCCCGCCGCCACCCCATACCGGAGCGATTCCGCCAGCGTGAATCCGTGACTCAAGCCGTAGCTCACTCCGGCGAGTAAGCAATCACCTGAACCTACGGCGCTCACCACCTTGATCGGCGCGGGCTGTGCGTGGTAGACCTCCGTGTTATCGGCGGCAATTGCGCCCTCCGCGCCAAGCGACAACACAACGATGGTCCCGAAATGCGCTGATACATTCAGCGCGGCGCTGATATAGTCTGCACGGGATTTCAGCGGCACGCCCACCAATTCGGCAAATTCATGCTGATTCGGCTTGATCAGCGTGGGCTTTGCAAGACAACCCGCTTTGAGCGCCGCGCCGCTGCTATCTAAATACACAGGCACATTCGCTTCATGGGCAATCTCGATCAACTGACCGTAGAAATCCGTCGGTACACCAGCGGGCAAACTCCCCGACAGCGTGACGGCGGCGGCATCGCCCACGCGGGAGCGAAACAGGTTGATCAAGGCGTCGAGCTTGTCCGGCGGAATTTCTGCGCCCTTCTCGTAAAGCTCGGTCATTGTGTTGGCTTCGGGATCAAGAATCGATAAGCAAGTGCGCGACTCCGACTCGATCTGCACGAATGCCGTCTGCACCCCCTCACGCTGAAGCCCCGCCTCGATGAACTGTCCCGCGAATCCACCTACCCAGCCTGTTACAACGGGCTTTTCACCCAAGAGCAGCAAAGCGCGTGCGACGTTGCACCCTTTCCCACCGGGAAGCGCGAGAACTTGCTGCGGACGGTGAATCGCGTCTAGGCGAAATGGGCTGACCACCGCCGTCTTATCAATCGCAGCATTCGCGTTTACACAGAGGATCATCTGATCGCTTTCCCCGCGATGCCGAAGAAACGGAGTCGTTCTGCGACTGCTGCTTGCATGGCGTCGCGGGCGGGTGCTAGATATTTGCGCGGGTCAACCACCTGCGGATCATCCGTCAATACCGAGCGAACAGCACGCGAAAAGACCACATTGAACTGAGTTGCTACGTTCACTTTCGACAAACCCAAACGGATCGCCTCTGCAATTTCGTTGTCGTTCACACCGGACGAACCATGCAGCACCAGCGGCACATCAACCACACGGCGAATCACCTTTAAGCGTTCTAAGTCAATCGAGACGTGCTTTTCTGTGACCGCGTGAATAGACCCCAACGCTACCGCCAGCGTATCAATGCCGGTTGCCTCGACAAACGCCGCCGCTTCGTCAGGGTCAGTCAGTGCTTCGACGCTTTCCGATACACCCGGCTTGGGAACTTCGCCAATTTCCGCCTCAAAGCAAACATTTGCCGCCTGAGCAGCATAGTACAACCGCCGCGTGATCTCGACGTTCTGTTCATAAGGCAGCAAACTGCCATCGAACATCACCGACGTAAAACCGAGCGAGATCGCTTGCAGCACTTCGGTTTCTGTCGCGTGATCCAGATGCAGGGCAACGGGGACGCGCACCGACTGCGCGGCGATCTTGCCTATCGCGGCGACATATTGCAGCCCTAAAGTTTCGCTGCCGCTGCCAATATATTGCAGCGCACGATGGCTAATCTGAACGATCACCGGGGCTTTTTCGGCTTCGGCAGCGAGGACAATAGCTTGTATCTGTTCCAAAGTATTGGCATTAAACGCCCCAACTGCGAACCCTTCACGCTGTCCACGTTCCAACCACGACTTTACATTCGTGAGAGTCATTACATCTCCTCACAGGATCAATAGATGGGGAGGATAACGCTTTCGCGGACAGCGTTCAATATTCTACCTATGCAGCAGATTTGCGGCTGACGTTTGCTAAAAACCCTAGCCCATCGGTCATCAATTCCCACGCGAACCCGATCATAGCGAACACGTAGCGCGAACTCAAGACGACGGCGACAACAGCCAGAGACAGAGTCGGGTCGATGTTCAATAACTGCCCTAAAACTACCAGTGACCCGTCACTCACTTCCACGCCCAAAAATGAAACGGGGATACTGCGCGTGAGCAGCGCAAGCAGCGTGATCGCCATCACCTGTACAGGCGTGGCATCGGTCAAACTTAGAAATAACACGGCATAGGCGCTTGCATAAATCATGTGACCCACGAGCGAAAGCAAAGCTGCTATCATCAGGGGTTTTACATCAAAG
>JBBQRJ010000036.1:0-19160 GCA_038214955.1 Aggregatilineales bacterium
GCGGCGAGTACGTTCAGCACATTGTGATCGCCGCGCAGTTGAATGTCTTTCCGTTCGCAAATCACATGCGGCGATCTGTCATAGCTTGATTCGCCCACAAGCAGCAAGCGTTCGCCCGCCACGAAAGCGCCATCCGTCACCATTTCACGCCCGCTAAACCATGCGACACGGCTGTCAAACTCACCGCTTTCGCCCAGCGTGCGCGTATTGAGATCATCCCATCCTAGAACAGCAATATCGCTCGCGCCCTGAAAGCGCAGAATGTTCGCTTTTGCCATCAGGTATTCATCCATCGTGCCATGTCGATCTAAGTGGTTCGGCGTGATATTCGTGATCGCGCTAATCGGCGGGCTGGTGGACATGAGTTCTAGCTGAAAGCTCGATAATTCCATTACGACACGATCTATCGGCTTGATGATCGGCAAAACGTGCAGCAGCACATCCCCGATATTCCCGCCGACCCATGTCTGATACCCTGCCCGCTTGAGGATTTCCCCCGTGAGAGTCGTTGTCGTCGTTTTACCTGCGCTCCCCGTGATGCCGATCACAGGGGCGGGACACCGCTCGATAAACAACTGCGCGTCATTGGTCAGCGGCACACTGTAACGCCGCGCAAGCTGGACAATCGGCAGGTTGTTCGGCACACCGCCCGACAAACACAACAAATCTGCCCCTTCGAGCAAACTTTCGGGATGTCCGCCTAACACAAACTCGACAGACGGGTAATCGGACAGGTTGATGTGCAGTTCTTCGGCTGTTTTACCGTCGCTCACCACCACCCGCGCCCCAACGGTGGGCAGCCAACGCGCCAGCGCCTTCCCCTGTCGTGCAAACCCCAACACGACCACACATTTGCCATTTAACGGATCGTACATAAACTACCCACCTCTAGTTAAAAGTTCCAAGTTGAAAGTTGAAAGTAAGAACAGAACAGCTTGACCGTGTCGTTGTTTTTCTACTTTTAACTTTCTACTTTTAACTTTTAACTCTCCCTTACAGTAGCACCAACGCCACGCCGATCATCGCTGCCAGCAGACCCACCAACCAGAACCGCTGTACGATCTGCGTCCCACTCCACCCGACCAACTCAAAATGATGATGCAGCGGCGACATCTTAAACAACCGCTTCCCCTTCGTCATCTTGAAATACGACACCTGCAAAATCACGGTGATGATCTCCGCGACGGGTACCACCGCGATAATCGGCAGCAAAAGCCATTGCCCCGTCATCACCGCCACTGTAGCGAGAGTCGCGCCCAACGCCAGCGATCCCGTATCTCCCATAAACATCTGCGCGGGAGAAGCGTTGTACCACAGGAAACCAAAACACGCGCCCACCAGAATAAAGCACAACTGCACAATGAAGATTTGCCCCTGCAAAAAGGCGATGATCCCGTAGGCGGCAAACGCGCTGGCGGAGATAATCCCCGCGAGTCCGTCCATACCATCCGTGAAATTCAGCGCGTTCGACATCCCGACGATCATGAACACCACCAGCGGAATGAAAATAATCGGAGAGACAGGCAGTCGCACATTCAACAGTGGGATCGGGATTTCGTTGGCAAACTGAAAGCCGCCGTTGTAGACCGAAATGATCAGCGCGGCAATGAGCGCCAACACAATCTGTCCCGCAAATTTTGCTCGTGCGCTGATTCCCTCGCCCATTGGACGCCCTTTCGAGCGGCTGATGCCTTCCCAGTCGTCAATCGCTCCCAACAGCGAAAAGCCGATCAGCACGAACACGGGGAGCAAAATACTTGCACCTGTCAGCGCCTGTCCGGGACGAATGAGGCTGACCACGTTCAACCCAAGCGTGATCAGCACCACAGGCACGACGATCATGATCCCGCCCATCGTCGGCGTACCGCGCTTTTTCTGGTGTTCCTCGCCCAATTCCGGGCGAATCTGCTTGCCGATCTTCAAGCGCCGCAGAATCTCCACAAATGGCCCGCCCCAAATCACGCCGAGCAAAAATGCCAACGCGCCCATCGACAATGCAAAAGGTAATCCCGTAGTCATTTTTAGCTCCCTAAAGCGATTAGCCGTTAGCAATTCAGCGATTAGCCGTTAGCCGTTAGCTTTTAGCCATTAGCTTTTAAAAGCAGGGCAGCGAACTCATATTCACTGTTGGTTTTTGTTTTTTCTTTTGCTAATTACTAACTGCTAAAAGCTGAATCGCTTATTTCATCTTCTAATCTCATTCACCGCGCCACCCTCGGCGGCAAGCTGAAAGCGTACCGCGTCGGTGGGAATTTCCAGCAAAATGACCAGCCGTTCCGCCAAACGCCGGAACACAGGCGCAGCCACAATTGAACTCCAATACTCACGCGGACGATCCAGCCGGATTAACACGCTGATCTGTGGATCGTCGGCGGGCAAAAATCCGACGAACGTCACAATGGATGAGGTTTGCTCGTAACCCACTGCCGTCGGAATCTCCGCCGTTCCCGTTTTCCCGGCGATGCTGTATCCCGGCACGGCAGCGCGATCATCTAAGCCTTGCTCTACAACCTGTACCATCATCTGCGTGACTGCCTCGGCAGTTTCCGCCGAGATCGGGCGTCCTAAGTTCGCCGTGCGCGATGGAATCCGTTGATCGCCATCGACAATCTCATGAACAATGCGCGGTTGCATCATCAACCCATCGTTTGCAATCGCATTGATCGAGGTCAGCATTTGCAGCGCGGTCAGCGCCACGCCTTGACCGAAACTGTTGGTCAGCAGTTGGCTTTCGCTCCAATTAGAGTCGCCGGGGATGTGCATTTGACCGGACTGTTCGCCTTCTAAATCAACACCCGTCAAGCGCCCGATCCCGAAATCGTTCATGCCTTGATAGAACGCTGTCGGACCCATTTGCAGCGCAATCGTCGCCGCGCCCACATTGAGCGACTGCACAAGGATTTGTGTTAAATCGACTGCGCCGTGTGCCGCCCGATCCCAGTTATAGACCTCAATCCCCGCTTCGCTCAAAATCCCTTGGTCGTTGTACCAGAACCCCGTATTGATCGTGCCGTTATCCAGTGCCGCCGCAACCGTCAGCACCTTCATCACCGAACCCGGTTCGTACTGCGAACTAATGGCGGGGTTATTCCACACCTGCGGGTTTTCCGTTTCGCCGTACACATTCGGGTCAAACGTGGGATAGTTCGCCATCGCCAGAATGTCACCGTTGCGCGGGTTCATCACGAGGATCGTCCCCGAAGTTGACCCTGACTCGCTGATCGCCCGCAGCAGTTCGCTCTCTGCGATGTACTGCACATCCCGGTCAATCGTCAAAATGATGTCACTGCCGCGATCTTCCTGCAAATCCACCACCGGCACATCAAACGGGATGTTACTCACTTCCCGTTCCCGTACTTGTCCCGTCAGTTGATCGTTATAGTAACCCTCAACCCCGAAATAGCCGATCAAGTCACCGCCCACGAAACCGATCAACTGTGCGGCGACGGGTCCTTGCGGGTAACTGCGACGCGGCACCGCTTCCATTGTAATCTCGCGCAGGTTCAGTTCCCGAATCCGTGCCGCCGTTTCTGCCGACACACGATTAGGAAACGAAACCCATTGTGCGTCGCTGTTGAGCGCCTCGTACACGTCCAATTCTGGCAAATTGATGACACCCGCAAGTTCTGTAGCCGACTCACGAGTGTCAGACACAAGGTCGGGACTCACCCCCACGCGGTATTCCAACGTGTTCACCGCCAGCACCTCGCCATGTCGGTCATAGATGTTGCCTCGTGCCGCCGCCAGTTCAAGCGTGCGTCGATAACCGCTGTCGCGCAGTTGGTCTAAATAAGCATCGACAGCGGGGTCAAGCGGAAGCTGAAACGACGCTAAACGCACAAGCAAAATCGCGCTGGCAACCACCAACCCGATCACCACAATGGGCAGGCGTTTCCGAAAAATATCTTGCTGTGGATAAGCTGTATTGGTCGTACTGCTCATGGTGCTGCCTCACTTGCTGCTGCCTTCGTGAACGCATCAATTTGCGATAAGAACGTATCCCACTGCTGCTGAATCCACCCGACGAATGTTTCATCATATTCGGGGATCGACTCGACTTCTGGCTCAATCTCGATGACCGCCGCGCTGGTATTCGGGCTGTAGCCTTCAATCACAATGTATTCGATGTTGTCCGCGTCTGCCACAACAAAGCCTAACTCATTTGCCCGTCCCTGCAAGCGCGGCATACTCTGCAAAATGGCGATCTCGCCGCGCAGTTGCTCGTTTTCCTGCTGCAATTCGTCACGGTCTGCCAGCATATCTTCAAGTTGGCGACCCAACGTAGACGCCGCCGCCGACTGCGACAGGTACAGCGCCCCGATGATGATCAGCACGAACAAACCGAGTGTCCCTAGCGCGATCACCTGCCGCTGTGGACGCCACTTAGATCGATCTAATGTGTGTTGTATCCAGTTCGCCATAATTCACCAGTTAAAAGTTGAAAGTCCAAAGTTGAAAGTAAAAGCACTTCTAAAGTAACCATCTGAAAAATCAGACTCGCCTCAATAATGGCTACTTTGTAGGGACGCGCCGTTGCGCGTCCGCTTACTCAGTCTTTACTCCCCTCTCCTTCTTTTGGGAGAGGGGTCGGGGGTGAGGCTTCTCTTGCTTTCCTCCCCTCTCCTTTTTCGGAAAGGGGTCGGGGGAGAAGTCAGTTTACTTTTAACTTTCTACTTTTAACTTTTATCTTCTTTTCTCACAGCTTCTCCGCTACCCGTAATTTCGCGCTTCGACTTCTTGGGTTCTGCGCGATCTCCGCCTCATCTGCGATCAACGGCTTGCGCGTGATCAGTCTAACACTTGCTTCATGCCCGCACACGCAAATGGGTACTTTCGGCGGGCAAATGCAATCTGTCGCCGCCAGCTTGAACGCCTCTTTGACGATGCGATCCTCTAGGCTGTGAAAGCTGATGATCGCCAGTCGTCCCCCCGGTTTAAGCAGATCAAGCGCCGTCGGGATCACACTCTCGACCACATTCAATTCGTCGTTGACCGCGATCCGTAGGGCTTGAAAGGCGCGAGTCGCGGGGTGAATCTTCTCTTTGTGATCATGCCGCGCCGCTTTTGCGATCACGTCTGCCAGTTCTTTGGTCGTCTGGTAGGGACGCTGGCGCACAACCGCCCGCGCAATGCGTCGGCTGTCGCGTTCTTCGCCATACTGATAGAAAATATCCGCCAGTTCGGATTCTTCCAGCGTATTAACCAGATCAGCCGCCGTCATCCCTACATCCGTTGGATCAAAGCGCATGTCGAGCGCCCCCTCGTGACGAAAGGCAAACCCGCGATCCGGCGTATCCAACTGCATCGACGACACGCCCAAATCCATGAGAATTGCGTCTACGCTGTCCCAACCGAGCAGCGCCGCTTGTTCACGCATGTCGGTATAGCTGGCGTGCTTAATGTGGACACGATCACCGTATGGGGCGAGATTGTCCGACGCGATCTGAATCGCCATCGGGTCACGATCCAAGCCCAACACTTCACCCGCGCCCGCATCCAACAGCGCCGCCGTATGACCGCCCGCGCCCAACGTCCCATCGATCACGCGCTGGATTGTCGTTTGTTCACTTGGCGGTTGCTCGTTGAGTGGGATCAATGCGGCGATCACCGCGTCACGCAATACCGGAATATGCATCAATAACCTATTCTCTGACTCTAACGGGGATTATAGCACGATCAAGGGTTTCAAACGGCTTACGCGACTTGCACGACCACCCGAACCCGTCCGCCCAATCGCTGCACAAAATCGCTGAGTACATCCCATGTGAGCGGAAAAGCGCGTGTATCTGCCGCGCCCAAATACATCAGAATGTCCATAAGCATATCCACATCCTCATTTTCAGGGATGTTTGGTTCAATCAGCGCGGTTTCCGCCCAATCGACCAATTGAGCAAGCGATAACTGATGATTGAGATACGATTTCAGAGTTTCGAGGAGAACGTTTCGGGTAAGCAGAATCTACCTTTGGCGTAATGACCAGAACACGAGGAACATTCCTATAAAGCCAAGCAGTACGTAAATAACCACCAAAGCGGAGTTTCCGTTCGAGAGTTCGGTTATGAAACCTTGAACGAATGCGCCGAGTAAAGCACCTCCTACAACGAGCATCAGTTCACGTGTCCACTTTTGTTTCCATTCAGCGCGAATAACATCTTTTGCTTCTTTCACATGATTACTTAAAACTAGATCATCTTTTCTTTGAAAGGCGATTAACTTTGATTGTAACAAAAGACTTGCTTCGTAGTTATCTGCCTCTTCTTTAAGAAGTTTTTCGGCATCTGCATAAAGTGGAAGAGCGATTATCTCATCTTGTTTACTCACTTTTCTCCAACCTTCTCGTCAATGATTGTTTGCGTACTGCGATGAATATCCTTTAGTAATTTCGAATGGCTCATTAAAAGCTCTGTTTTGAGTGCCTCCCTTTCACGTGAGCGGTTTTCCAGTAGGATCAGTAAACTTGCCATAATAATACCAATTACGATTAATGACGAAAGTAATAATACAAATGGAGCTAGTGCAGTGTTTTGGCTAAACCCCTGTAAAATCATGGGTACGATGGAACCTAAAATAACCCCTGCGAGAGTAAAGACTGCGGACAACAATATCTCTCTCGAAAACGATAAATTAAACCGTTGCTTTCGTGCGTCATTATCCTTTGGATTCGCCACTCATTCCCTACTTTCATCTAAACTTTAATCATTATACAGCGAACGAGTAGATAAAAACTATCGGTATCGGAATAGAATTTTTGTCCGAAAAAGAGTAAAATAGATACTCTATTAGAATGATGGTTTTGAGTTCCTATGCCCTTTCAACCTTCTGACCATATTCAGACGATCCTAAAAAATCTCCCCATGAAGCCCGGCGTCTATCTCATGAAAGACGAGCGCGGGACGATTATTTATGTGGGCAAAGCAAAGCGACTGCGTAACCGCGTTCGCAGCTATTTCAACGCCAGCGCCGAGAGCAACCCCAAGACGATGCGTCTGCGCGAGAATATCCGCGATATTGATTTCATCGTTGAGGAAAACGAGATCAAGGCGCTCATCCTCGAAGAAACGCTGATCAAGCGCCACCGCCCGCATTACAACATCAGCCTCAAAGATGATAAGAAGTACCCTTACATCAAAATCAACTGGCAAGACCCCTATCCCAAAGTCGAGACGACTCGCCGTCTGCAAAACGACGGCAGCCGCTATTTTGGACCTTATGTGGCGATGTGGGCAGTCCAGAACACGCTGCAAACGCTCCGCAAAGCATTCCCCTACCTCACCTGTGATCGCGTCATCACGGGGAACGACCCGCGTGCGTGCCTGTTCCATGATATTAAACTGTGTAACGCTCCGTGTATCGGCGCGGTGAATCAAGAACAATATAGACAGGTGATTGCCGAACTCATGGACGTGTTAGGCGGCAAATCCGAAGGCGTGGTGTCTCGCCTCAACGTCGAGATGAACGCCGCCGCCGAAAAACTGGACTTTGAACGCGCCGCCGCCGTGCGTGATCAGTTGAAGGCAATCGAGTACATCACGCGCCAGCATAAAGCCGTGAGCGCCGACTTCACCGATCAAGATGTGATCGCCCTTGCGCGGGATAACGGCGAAACCGTTGTGCAAATCCTGTTCATTCGCAACGGCAAGCTGATCGGCAGCGATGCCCGTTCGCTTGATGGCACGGAAGGCGAAACCGACGCCGAAGTGTTGGGCGAGTTCATCAAACGTTTTTACAGTACCAGCGCCGAAGTCCCGGCAGAAGTCGTCTTGCCGCACAACATCGAAGAAACGCGCATCATCGAGCGATGGCTGCGTAACCGTCGTGATGGCAACCGCGTCACGATCACCGTGCCGAAGCGCGGCGATAAGCGTCAAATTCTCGATATTGCCGAGGAAAACGCGAAGGAAACGCTGCACATGCTCCGCGCTCAATGGGAAGCCGACTCGCACAAGCACGAAACAGCGATTGCCGAATTACAAGTCGCGCTCAACCTACCCGCGCCGCCTGTCCGCATTGAGTGTTACGACATCAGCACCACGCAGGGGACAGCCATCGTCGCCAGCCGCGTAATGTTCGTGCAGGGCGCACCCAAGAAAGATGAATATCGCCGCTTCAACATTCGCACGGTCACTCATGCCGGGTCAGACGACTATCAGTCCATGCGCGAGGCGCTCACCCGCCGATTCACGCGCTGGCGCGACGCCGTTACCAATCCCACGCCACGCTTAGTCGGCAAAGAGGATAAAGAAGAAACATGGCGTTTGCTCCCCGACCTGCTGATGATCGATGGTGGCAAGGGGCAGCTCGGAGTCGCCGTCGAAGTCTTACACGAATTTGACCTGACCGACAGAGTACCCGTCGTCTCGCTGGCGAAACAGTTTGAGGAATTGTATCTGCCTCACAACCCCATTCCGGTGATCCTCCCGCGCCGCAGTGATGCCCTGTTCCTCGTACAGCGCGTGCGTGATGAAGCGCATCGCTTTGCAATCACCAGTCACCGCCAGCGCCGCCAGAAAATTGGCATGGCGAGTCAACTAGAAACGATTCCCGGTGTAGGACCCGCCAAGCGCAAAGCCTTGCTCAAAGCCTTTGGTAATTCCATTGATGCCATTCGCGGCGCATCCGTAGATCAGCTTGCCGCCGTTCCCGGTATTCCGCGTAAACTAGCTGAATCCATCAAAGAGGCGCTGTAGCGATAAAATCATACAAAATTCACAAATCCTAAATTGATATAGACCGCACTTATGTTACGATCTCAAGGTTAACCCCGTTAGATCAAGGACACATTCATTCATGACCCATATTTTGGTGATCGAGGACGAGCGATACTTACTGGAAGACATCATGGAACTGCTCCAGTACACAACGTTCACCGTACAGGGGGTGATCAACGGCGAACAAGGCATCGAAATGGCGTTACAATCCACACCCGACTTAATCCTGTGTGACATTATGATGCCCGGTTTAGACGGCTTTGAAGTCTTAGAGCAAATTCGCTCTTACCCTAGCACAGCGAACATTCCGTTCATTTTTCTCAGCGCTAAAGCAGATCGTGGGTCGCTGCGTCAAGGCATGGATTTAGGCGCAGACGATTTCATCACCAAGCCGTTTACGTCGGCTGAGCTACTCACGGCAATTTTTGCACGCTTAAAGCGCCGCACCCAGCAGAACGACGAAGCTGAACAGCGCCTTGAGTACGTCAAAAAACAGCTTGCCCGTATGGTGACTCACGAACTGCGTACCCCTTTGATCTCAATCAACACAGTGGTTGAAATTATCTCCCGACAGATCAACAGCCTTGAACCGGGCGAGCTTGCCGAACTTCTTAGCACCATCGACGCGGGCAGCAAGCGACTGAGCCACCGCGTAGAGCAGTTGGCATTTATCACCCAGCTAGAAACTGGAATGCTCAATCGGGCGCTGGTTGAAACACAGGGTATAAGCATGTCGATGTGGGAACTGCTGGTTGCCTCAACCAACCTTGCCCGCCGCTTCGCTTACATGCAGCAGCCTAATGTCGGTATCAAAATGCGGGATCGAGATCGGGAGGCGTTGGTGCAGTGTAACCCCCCTGCCCTCAAGCAAGCCTTCGCAGAATTGATCGCCAATGCGCTGACGTTCGCCCCAGAAAACAGTGACATCGAGGTCTCAGAATGGTGTGCCGAGGGACGAGTATTAATCAGTATAACGGATCGTGGACGCGGCATTCCCAACGATAAACTGACCGCCGCCTTAGAAGCATTCCAGCAAATTGACCGCGAACGCGACGAGCAGCAGGGCATCGGTATGGGGCTAACTCTGGCACAGCGCATCATCTCCGCACATGGTGGCACCCTCGATATTCGCTCTGTCATCAACAAGGGAACACAGGTTGTCGTTAACCTACCTATGGCAGCAAATTAACGTTAATTTAATTTTTCATAATTAATTTTTGTAACATAATACCTCTTGCACTTCCCAAATGCGTAAAATTTACGCTGTAAATTACCCATTAGTACCCCACTCGGTAGCCATAAGCTCACCTTTACCGTTATCCCGGTGTTGCATTATTTCATCTTTCGTGTATATAATTTTAAATGGAATTAATTTATGGGAATCCGTTGGGATGACAGAAACTTCAAAAATCCGCGTTCTTATTGCGGACGATCATGATTTGCTGCGAAGCGGCTTAGCGTTGTTTATCCGCAGCTGTTTTGATCTGGAGTTGGTCGGTGAAGCAACAACCGGTGACGAAGCAATTGCTCTTTGTGAACGACTTGCTCCCGATATTATCATCATAGATTTAATGATGTCGCAAACAGATGGCATCACCACTACTCGTATTATTCACCAGCGATGTCCAAATACCCGCATCATTGCGCTGACCAATTTTGTCCACGAAGATTTGGTACAATCTGCTATTCAAGCAGGAGCAATTAGCTATTTGCTCAAAAATATCACCGTAGATCATCTTGCAGATGCCATTCGCGCCGCTTATGAAGGCAAATCAACCTTAGCACGCGAAGCGGCACAGGCACTTATCACCGCTACCCATCGCCTCACTGCCGACAACTTTCACTTGACCGGGCGCGAACTCGAAGTACTTGCCATGATGATCAAAGGGTTAACGAATGTCGAAATTGCAGACCGCTTGAACATTAGCCATTCTACGGCTAAAAAACACGTGAGCAACATTCTCGCTAAATTACAGACGACAAGCCGGACACAAGCTGTTGCTATTGCAGTCGAGAATCGCCTTGTTCCTGCGCGAACACTATAACCATGCTAGGAGTAACCGTCCGAATGGACAAGAAGCAATGGCTCGAGCTGGCTAACCATTGGCGGGTTCTCGCAACCGAAGCACGAGAGCAGGGTGATAACACCACCCAACCGGGAATTTTTCGCGCCCATGCGTTTGGGTTAAGCGACGGGCTGGAAATTGCAGCCAACGATATTATGCAGTTGTTAGAAGAACTTGGAAATGACATAAATAAAAAGGACAGCGAGTGACCCTGTCCTTCAACGTAGGGGCGACCAGATCGATCACCCCTACCACCGCACAATGAATTGCTTACTGTTCTACCAGTGAAATCGGGTTCGGGTCGCTCACAAACAGGAAATTCAAGTTTTCACTGTCGCTCAGGTCAATGATTGCCAGCGTGTAGCTCAACCCGTCACCAACATCTAGGTTAGAGAACATCCTGTCCGGCATGAACAGCACCACATCATTGAACACCGACGACTCGTACAGCACCGTGAATACTGAACCCGTGCCAATCGTCCCAAATAACTCGTAATCCTCATCCGGGCTGGTCAGCGCATCCCCATTTTCATCGTTGAAGATGATCACAGCAGCAACATCCTGATCTTGCAGGTTGTCCACCTGGAACGAGATCGTAACTTGCATCCCAAGCTCACCCTGACTCTTAACGCCAAACTGCACGTTCGAGTCGATCAAGAATCCTGCTGCATCCGTCCCCGACCCACGCGGCTCAAAGCCACCATCACCCGTTCCACTGGCGTCCGGCGCGGGCATCTCCAGTTGTCCAATCCCAAACAACGGATCAAAACCCGCGTCGCCCACATCACGAGCGTTTTCCATGAGGAACGCTTTGACTTCTTCTTGGCTCATCTGCGGGTACGCTTGCATCACCAGCGCCGCCGCTGCCGCCACCAGAGGCGCAGAACCCGACGTGCCGTTGAACCCGAACGAATCGGTGTAGCCCGGCAGTTGTTCACCCGTCGGCGCGGCGATGTCCGGCTTCATATCGTTGTCCATACGCGGACCCTGTGAGCTGTAGCTTTCCAGACGATCCGACGAACGACCCGTCGCGGCAACCGTCAGCGAGGATGATGCATCACCGGGGATGCTCACGCTGTAGCTTGGCACGTTCGCCCATTCCGCTACTTCGCCCCGTGTGGTGAAAATGTCGAGAACATGGCTGCTAGTCGCGCCTTGCCCGCCTTGAATCGCTAGATAATAAATGTCGCCGGGAACGGCTTCAAATGCGGTGAACTGGAACGGGAAATCATTACGCCGTCCCGTCTTAGGCTCGGATGCAAAAGCGACCTCGTTCCCGTTATTATCCTGTACCGTGAAGCGGAAGAAAGTATCTTCGCCGCCATTCCAGTTGCCATTCCAATTCATCGCAATCATCACGCTGTAACTGTTAGCGATGAACGGCATCCAGTACTCGCCGCC
This sequence comes from Aggregatilineales bacterium, assembly GCA_038214955.1. Lineage (GTDB taxonomy): Bacteria > Chloroflexota > Anaerolineae > Aggregatilineales > Phototrophicaceae > Flexifilum. The sequence goes on from JBBQRJ010000036.1 coordinate 12,176, forward strand.
GCCGAAATCGTGCCAGCCATCTTCGCCGGGGTTGTAATTCCACATGCTGTGAGCCAGCGCCTCGTTACCCGCCGAATTCACCCACAGAATACCCGTTTCACGCACAAATTCATTGACGTAGACCGCCTGTCCCCACGTACCATCACGGGGACCCACCGACGACCCGCCCGAATAGCTGATCACATCCACATCATTTTGCCGGAAAAAGTCAAGCGCATCAAAAAAACTGCTGTCCGTACCGTCGTAATACGCGACGAACAATTCCGCGTCTGGCGCGACACGATGGATCACGATGGCGCACGCCGTCCCGTGATCCGAGAATTGAAATTCCATATCATCAAGGTCGTAGTTACCGACGATGTTATCCGGCAGTTCGCCCGCCTGAATTTGGGTCATGATTCCGGCAAAACCGCCCACGTCTAACACACCGACGCGCACGCCTTCCCCCGTGAAACCAGACTTGTTCCAGTCGTCCGTATTGACGTAATCACCGTTCACCGACTCGACCTGAAAATTGAAATCGGTTGGGAAACTACCCACAGGACCCCGGAAGCCGATCACATGAGGCACATTCGCCACCGAAACAAGGTAGGCGATCAGCGTGCCGGGGGTCTGGTACTGCGCCAGAATATCCAGCCGAATACCAATTTCAAGTTCATCCGTGTTCGGCAAATAGTCATAAACCGACACGCCCATGCCTGTGAGTGTTGCGGTCACTTCGGGGAGATTTTCCTCGTCGTCTATTGCCAGATAACCCACGAGTTCATCGAGATCATTGATGATCCCGCGTGTGCGTGCCAGTTCTTCAACTGCTGTAAGACCGCCCTCGTCAAACTCGGTCAGCAGGTCAAGATAGCTGACGGGCAAGCCCAACCGCTCGATGATGCCGCTGTCGGTCAAAAAGACCGCTACACCTGTACCGCCCTGTGCTTCAAAGATGGTGATCATGCGCTCGTACAGTTCGGAGAAGTCAATATCTTCCAGCAGAGTCCCCCCAAATGCCTCAACATACGGCTCAAGATCGGGGTACTGCTCAAACAACTCATCCAGCGTTGGCGGAGGCACGAACGTCGGCGGGGTGACAGGCGTGCCGCGAATAGTACGCGGGTCGCCGGGGCGAATTGGAGTCACAACGGGCGGCATGGGGGTGGCTGTCGGGTTGACAGGGCGAATGCCAGTGCCGGGAGTCGCGGTGGGCGTTGGAGGGTCTTGCTGCGCCCCAACAGAGATGATAGTCAGACTCAGGAACAGGGCAAATATCACAAACAGAATCAGGCGCTTACGCATAAATTTCCCCTTTTTGGATAACATCCTCAGAAACTCTCAGTCCGGTTGAGCGCGAGTCCCGCGCCTACCAGAAAAACCACCGAAAATAGGAGTAATACGCCCCAGTGTAGCAGCAGCCCATCGGCTGAAGTCGGGTAATCGACACTGAGTGCAGACGGGGCGCGGTAGGCTTGGCGTGCAGCCGGCACGCCCACCAGCGGTTGACCTGTGCGTGTGTCCATTGGAACGGTTTCCACGACGAAATGACCTTCAGCATCCCGATCCACCATATGAGCGGTTGCGCCTAACGCCTCTAACGACCAGCGTGTGATCGTCAAGCGAGAGGGGATTTCAAGCGCCCCATCCATCGGGAACAACACACCCGGCAGCAAAATTTGCACGAACAGCACTGCCAGCACCAGATACGTCACCGCGTTCACTTGACGGTTGACCGCCGAGATCAGCAAGCCAATGCTCACCCCTGCCAGCGAAGTGAGCGCCAGTGTGATGAAAATCTCCAACGGACCCCACATTATCACGCCTTGTTCGGGCAGCACCACCCCCACAGACAGGGTGATCATCGCCAGCACACAGCTAAACAGCGAGAAAATGCCGTAAACCGCCACCTTCGACGTTAAATAAGGCGGAATACGCAGATTCGTCATGCGTTCGCGCAGGAACAGCGTTTTTTCCTCGACAATCGTATACGCCGCCGCGAAAATGCCGAGCAGAGTTACTGAGAGCGAGAACATAAATAGCAAACGCTGTGCATCATTCGCCGGGACATACGTCGAGGTGCGCTGTACCGAGGGGAGCGATGTGCCGCCCGCCGCGCCGCCCCGCTGACGACTGCTGCGCGGTTCGGCTGTGGGCTGAACGGCGGGTGTCGGTTCAATCGGTGGCGCAGCTTCTTCTACTGCTTGTTCTGCGGGCTGACTCACTTCGCCTAATGGAAGACGATCAAAGAACGAACGAAGTTCCGCATCACTGCTAAATCGGTCAACTAACATTTGACCGCGTGTATTTTCGAGCGAATCCCAACTGATCAAGCCTAAGAACAAGCCCACCAGCGGCAGCACGACCAGCAGCGCGATCATCGTGCGAAAATCACGTACTGCCAGCGCCAGCGTCCGCGCAATCAATGTACGGGCTTGCTGTCCGAACGACCCGCGCCGCCGTATTTGCAAACGTCGGTTCGAGAGGACGCTGTTCTTAGCAGACATTTCTTCAGGCGTAGGCGCTTGCCGGCTGACCACAAACTGCTCGTAATAGGACGTTTGCTTAAACTTTTCTGACCACAAACGCGCCGCTTCTCTCGGATCAATGCCGCCAGCATCCGATGCGTTTTGGGCATTGGATGTTCTTGTGCCTGTACCATCAGGCAGATGCAGCACGCGGTTATACAATTCGGTGTAATCACGCACGCCAAAAAACGTCAGAGCGTCTTTGGGCGTCCCGTAATAGGTCAAATACCCGCGTGACATGAGCGCCAATTTATCGCACATGCCAATGTTGAGCGTTGTATGCGTGACCACCACGACGATGTTCCCGCGATTCGCCAGCCGCCGCATGGTTTCCATCATCGTGCGATCCAAGCCGGGGTCTAAACCCGACGACGGCTCATCCATGAACAGCAAATGCGGCTCTGCCATCAATTCCATGGCAATCGACACACGCTTTTTCTGACCGCCGCTCAACCGCCCGACCAGCGTATTTTGCGCCTCTCGCAGTTGAAGCTGTTCGATCACGCGCTCAACTCGCTGAATCCGCGCCACTTCCGGCTCATTCGGGAAGCGCAGCCGCGCCCCAAAGGTGAGCGTTTGCCGCACCGTCAGGCTGCTGTTCACAACATCGGTTTGCGGCACATAGCCGATCACAGGCTGGTACAATTCATAATTCACATACAGGTCATCCCCGTTGACCAGTACTTGACCACCCGTCGCCTGATTCGCGCCGTTGAGCGCCCGGAGCAGAGTCGATTTGCCCGATCCGCTGCCCCCGATGATCGCTACAAACTCGTTCGGATCAATCGACACCGACACGTCATACAGCAAATTGATCGTTTTCCGCCGGATCAAGCCGCTTTGCACCTGCATCTGCATACCGATGCCGTCCATGTCGAACTGCTGTAGGGTGGACGACTGCTGCAATGTCCCGCTTTTGTAGGTGAGCAGCACTTGCTCAACCCGAATCACATCTTGATCGCGCAGCGTATGCGGGCGCTGGATCGGCGTATCGTTGACAGAGGTTCCGTTCGCGCTGCCCAGATCGGTCAGCACGTAATCGTTGCCCTGCTTGATGATCTGCGCGTGATTCCACGACACCGCCAGCGCGTCGATATACAACGTGGCGTTGGGGTTACGCCCCACGGTGAAAGGCGTCGACTCCAGCGTATAGGTCTTGCGGGCAACAGGGGCAGCCGTCATTTCCATCGGGTTAATGTAGGTGATCGTCACGCCAAGACCCGTTCCGTCCTGCAAACGGATTTTATCGCCGTTTTTCAGCACCACATCTTCCACAAGCTGATCGTTAACGTTCACGTCGCCGGGATAGTTGCTCAGGTCAAACAGGTGATAGCTTGTGCCTTCCCCTATCAACCGTACCATACGCGGCGCGATTCCCCGTGCTTGCAACTGCACTTCTTGGTTCGAATCGCTGCCAATATGAACTATGGCGTCGGTCAGCCCGACGCTGTAACTTTTGCCACTGTCCGGCGCGATCTGCAAAAAAGCGACCATGCGATCTGCGCCCAGTGCCACCGTCAACTGGGTGCCGCAGGTCGGGCAGCGTGACGCCCCTGCCGGGATCGTCGCCCCACAATTTGGACACACTTTGTCTGCCAACTTCTCTCCCTCGCGGTTCTCTCTGCCCTTATCCTGCCTCCCCTCTCCTCTTTTTGGGAGAGGGGTCGGGGGTGAGGCTGTCTTTACTCAGTCCTCAGTCCTTTAACCTCAGTCCTATCTTTTTTTCGGAGAGGGGGTCGGGGGGTGAGGCTGTTCCCTTACCCCTCGCGGACTAGCAGTGTATACGCCCCGCTGTAGGCATCGTTATACCCGCTTATTTCGATGATATAGGTTTCCGTACCGGGCAAAACCATACTTTCGATATACGATGTCGTTCCGCCGCGTGGATCATCATCATTCGCCGCCAGCGTCATTCCTGTGGCACGGCGAACCGTGATGATCGTGTCCCAACTGGCTTGAGTCTCCAGTGTGATGATCTGTCCTGCGCGTCCCTCAAATGTCCACGCTGCCACCGTCCCAAGTTGAAGCTCACCCTGATTCGCACCCACTTGGGCATTTCCGGCGGGCGGGGCTGTCGGCTGCGGCGATGGCGTAGGCGTTGCACGCGGCGGATCAGTGATCCACAGCGAATAAGCGCCGCCTTCGACATCCCCATAACCGCGTACTTCAATGATGTATGTACCATCAACCGAGAACGTGAAGCGTTCGATCAACGAGTTCAAGCCACCACGAACCGAGTCGTCGTTCAGCGCGAGAATTTCACCATCCGACGCCATCAGCAGCATCAAGGTATCCCAGTCGGCTTGCGTGTAAATGTCTACAATTTCGCCGCCGCGTGCCGTGTACTCCCATTGATCGCGTGTGCCAATCACCAGTTCGCCCATATTCTCGTTACGCTGTGCCGCCGCTACGTGTTCTGGCATCGGGGTGGGTGTCAAACGGGTTTCCGCCGGTGACCAGAGCGTGAACCCTTCAAAGCGAGTTCGTTCGCCCGTCACCATGTAGCCGATAAACGCGCCTGTCACAACCGAGAAGTCACCCGGCGCGGTATTCGCGGACAAATCGAGTTCGCTGATGAACTCGTCGTTCAGGTAGAACGCCCCGTTCTCTCCCTGTGCGACCAAGCGCAGCAAGTTCGACCCGCCTTCGGTGATGTCGAGGTTCGTCAACTGACCGCTCAGTGACGATTCGACCTCGCCCACGTAGATTTTCAACAGCCATTCTTGCGCCGAATTGATCACAAGGCGGTACTGTCCTTCATCGTTATCGCGGAAGAAGAAGGCAATATCCCAATCCCCGCGAGAGCGTCCATACGGGTTGAAGAATCGCGCCTCTGCCACAAAATCGGCGGGTTGTACCAGCGCGGGTTGTGCCGCAACATTGCCACTTTCCGAGTCATGCGGCAAATTGCCATTCATAGGACCAAAAATCGGGACCGCGCCCGCGATCACCGCTTCCGCCGTAGCGCGAACTTCTGCCACCCGCGTCGGCGCGATCACAGTAGCCGTGCCAGAGTACGCCGCCAGCGTCGCATATTCGGGGATCGGCGTTCCTGTAGGTGCGTTCACGATGCCCCCCGCCCCCGCTTCATCCAGCGACCAGACGGTGAAGTCATCGTACAAAGTGACCGCGCCCGCCCGTGAATAACCGGTGTAGGCAGAAGTCACCACCGCAATCGTTCCCGAAGTGAGGCGGTCTGCCACGTCAAAACGTGTCACCCGTTCCCCATTGGTGAACAAATCTGCTTTGTCGCCCACCACCACCAACTGCACGACGTTCGTTTCGCCCTCTCTGCGATTCCAATGAGTCATCGTCCCCGACTTGAGAACATCCGACAGCACACCCGTAGACGCATCGTAGCGTATCAGGGAATAATTGTTATCCGAGTCCAGAATCACGCGGTAATGCCCGTTATCGCTCTGTCGGAAGAAGAAAGCAAAGTCCCAACTGCCGTTATACGGCACGATGAACGACGCCTGTACAATAAAATCAGACACATCGACACCAGCGACGTGCTGAATCACCTGCTGCGACTCGGGGTCATGGAATAGACTTCCTCCAGTAGGACCAAACACGCGCATCGCCAAACGGTTGATGTCGAGCGCCGCTGCATCGGCTGCTTGTGCCTGTGCGACTTCCGTAGCAAACGGCGCAAACAGCGTTGATGTAGGTTCTAGCTCTGCCAGCGGCGTCCCTGTCGGGATGTAGGCAACCGAGGCGGGCGCAAACTGCGGGCAGGTCGGCTGCGAGTCGAAAATCACGAACTGCTCACGCTCTGTTGCTGTAAACTCACGCCCTAAACGCGAACACACATAAGCCACCGTATCGTCAATGTTCACATCCCACACCCGTGCCGAACCATCCCGGCTCGCTGTGAGGACATAGCGGTTGTCCTGCGAAATCACTGCCCCCCACACCGTCCCCGTGTGTCCATTGAAGCGCCGCAGTTCGTCACCCGTTTGCGCGTTCCAGAGCCGCACCGAATTATCGCTGCTGCTGCTGAGGATATAACGATTGTCGTCCGAAAAGGTCACTGCCCACACGGTGCCCGTATGTCCGGTGATTCGCAGCGTATTGCTGCCTGTCGCTATATCCCATTTACGGATGGTGTTATCGCTGCTGCCGCTGACAATCGTGCGGCTGTCCGGCGAATAGTCGATGGAGTAGATTGCATTACCGTGTCCGGTCAGCGCCCCCAGAACCTCGCCCGTATTCGCATCCCACACGCGAATAATCGTGTCGACGCCCGCCGCCGCGAAACTGCTACCATCCGGCGCGTAAGCAACCGCATTCACCGACTCAGAGTTGGTATTCAACGCATAAATTGCTTCGCCCGTCAGGATGTCCCACACAATGACCCTACCGCCGCCATATCCGGCGACGATCCGTGAACCGTCCGGTGACCAATCGATACTGTAAACCACGCCCGTCGTCGCGGTAAAGCTCGTCAGTTCAATCGTGCTGGCAACATCCCA
>JBBQRJ010000037.1:0-18977 GCA_038214955.1 Aggregatilineales bacterium
GGAAAGAATCGCACGCGGCGGACTCTCGTCGATCTATCGGGCGCGTCAACTGTCTGTTAATCGTTTCGTTGCCCTCAAAATCATTGATCTGGGCGACGAGATTACTGACCGCGAAGGTTTCCGCCAGAGCTTCGAGAAAGAAGCGGGAGTCACTGCGACGTTAGAACACATCCACATTTTGCCTGTGTATGGGTACAGCGTGGATGATCACTATGCGTACATCGCCATGCGTTTGTTGAGCGGTGGTTCGTTGGCAGACTTCGTGAAGAAAGCCCCCGTTTCATTCGAGCGTGTGTCTGAACTGCTCAACGATATTGCACAGGGACTCGATTATGCACATCGCAAAGGCATACTACACGGCGACCTTAAACCCAGTAATATCCTGCTGGATGATGCGGGACGCGCCTACATTACTGATTTCGGCGTGGCAATGGTCATTGCAGGGGCAATCGACGTTGGACACAACAGCCAATCGTTGATTCAAATGCCGTTGTACGCCGCGCCGGAACGTTTACGCGGCGAAGAAGGCGACTGGCGTGCCGATATTTACAGTTTGGGCGCCATCCTGTATCACCTTGTCAGTGGACGCCCCCCGTTTGAAATGGACGAAACCGGTATAGGCGGGTTGGTCTATCGGCATCTGGAACAAAACCCGTTCTCGCCTAAAACCTATAACCCGACTATTCCCCCTGCATTAGAAGGGGTCATTCTTCGGGCAATTCGCAAGAATCCCGCTGACCGTTTCGCCAACGCGACAGACCTTGCAGAGGCTTTCAACACAGCCATTGGTAAATCGACTCTGGAATGGAAAGTTCCAACGCTGCCACGCCCTGCGCGTTTGCGTGGGCGGCGGTGGCTCATTCCTATGGGGATTGCGGCGCTGGTGATCGTATTGCTCGGTGTGGCACTGTTCGCTTTACGAACGCCCCTTTCGACAACCCAACCCCCTGTTGTAATCCTCGATGAACAGTATGGCACAATCGACTCGGTGATGCCGACGCAAGCACTGATTGATCAGGCACGGTCTGTCCTTGGCACAGGTTTTATCGCCTACCTCAACTGCTCGTTGGACAACGTACAAGATGCATCACGTTCGCGCCGCGCCCGCGAGATCGCCTCACAGTTCGGGCTGCGGTTGGAAGTCTACGACGCAAAAGATGACCTGTATACCCAACTCACACAAGTAGAACAGGCGCAGTTGGACGGCGCACGAGCGTTCATCTTGTGTCCCACGTCGTCAGAGGCGTTTGTGGAAACTGCACAAACTTTTCAGGAATCGAACATACCGCTGGTGTGGGTAACACTCGCTAATACGGAGTACGGCGTCAAGCTGGACGCGGATAACTACGCCATTGGACAGCAGATCGGTCTGTTGGCGGGAGAGATTTTTGCGCGAGAAAACGGTGGCGCGGGCAATTACGTCATTATTCACCGGGGATCGTTCCCGGCGACACAGCAGCGCGTGAATGGGATGCGCGACGGCATCGTGTCGCTTGCTCCCGAAGCAAACTTGATTGAGGAAATCAGCGCAGATGGGCGTGAGCTGCGGGATGCCGCAGAAGAAGAAGTGGGACGACTGCTGGACGAGGGTGTCCCGCTCGATGCCGTTCTCTGCGGGAATGATTCGTGTGCATATGGGGCAACCAATGCGCTGAACGAGGCACAGGTTTCTACCGATGACATTTTTATCGTCAGCGCGGGCGGCGAACCCTTCGCGCTGGACTTGCTCCGCGCAAACAGTTTTCTACGCGGCACGGTGGCGATCAACCGCGAAATTAGCTCTCAGCTCATGGTGTACGCCACGATTTATATGCTGGCAGGAACCCCCCTTCCTGAAATCTTGAGCTATCCTCCCGGCGAAATGGTCACACAGGATAACGTGAACACGTTTGTCCCAGATTAAAATTTGACCCGCTTCACAAAAATCAAATTGTGATCATTACGTTTTTCAGGATATACTTGTAATTAAGTTGCCTAGCCTGACGGGGGTTCACCCTTTATCATGAGCGCATCGTCTTGGTCGCATCGTCGGGTCGGGGATTTCGATATTGAAGAACGGATTGGACGAGGTGCTTCCGCAACGGTTTATCGCGCAAAAGAAGTTGCGGTCAATCGCTATGTAGCCATCAAAATCATTGACCTTGATCTTGAGGGAAACGTGAATGCGTTTCGCAGGTTTGAACAAGAAGCGCAGGTCGTCGCATCACTCGAACACCTACACATCCTCCCCATTTATGCTTATGGGGTACTTCAAGACCAAAAAAGCGCCTATTTTGTAACTCGCTTGATGAATGGCTCGTTGAACGACATGATCCGCGACGGCGCAATGTCGTTTGAAAAAGCGGTGAAAATCTTCCTACAAATTGCCAATGCACTCGCCTACGCCCACAGCAAAGGCGTGATTCATCGTGACATGAAGCCGAGTAATATCCTGTTAGATGATGCGGGCAACGCCTACCTCAGCGATTTTGGGCTGGCACAGCGCGAGAACTCAATTGCCCTTTTTGAGGATAACGAAATAGGGATCGTCGGCACGCCAAGCTACATAGCGCCTGAGATTCTAATGGGTAAGCCTGCCGATCAACGGTCAGACATCTACAGTTTCGGCGTCGTGCTGTATCATATGTTGACCGGACGAGTGCCGTTTGAAGTCACCACCAGCCTCAATATCGCCAGTTTGTTTTATAAGCATGTCCAACAGCCACCGCCCTCTCCGCGAGAGTTCAACCCATCGATTCCGCCGGCTGTCGAAAAAATAATCTTGCGGGCGCTGGCAAAAGACCCCCACGAACGCTACTTGAGCGTCAACGAAATGATGGCAGATTTTCAGGACGCGCTGAAAATTCCCGTATTGGAGACTATTCGACCACGCAAACCCGGTCTTGAAGGAAGCACACTGCTTGTCGTGTTCATTCTGGTTTTGCTCATGGCGATCATTACCTTCAGTGCAGCGCGTTTGCAACAGCAAGTCCAATTTACAGACAGAAATATTTTGCGCGGGCTGCAAGGTCGGCTGTATGAAGTGACCCCCACCGAAGACGAGATACAACAAGCAAGAGCGGCGTTAGGCAATGACGGTTATATCGCGTATTTGACGTGCGACTTGCAAAACCTCTCGCAGAGCAACCGCGCCCGCGAAGTCAGCGCCATTGCCGACGAACTGAATTTGCCGCTGCGGGTTATTGATGGTCAACAAGACGCCTACGAGCAAATGTTGCAGGTCGAACGCACCCGTATTGACGGCGCTCGTGCGATGATCATTTGCCCGCTTAACCCGGAACTTTTTTCCACTATGGAAACTTCACTGGTGGAACATCCCATTCCACTGGTCTATTCTACGCTGATGGCTCCCGACTACGGCGTAAAACTCGACCTGAGCAATTATGACGTTGGACAGCAAATTAGCCGTTATGCCGGGCAGCTTTTGCAAACCGAAGATAACGGCTTAGGCAGCATTGTTCTGCTCAATGCCGAGGGTTTTGTGGCATCGGAAGAACGACTGCGCGGCATTTATGATGGGTTGGAAGCAACCGTACCCAATGCCAACGTGATCGGGGAATGGGAGGGGTATACACGACATACCGCCTACGAGTCGATTCGAGCGTTGATAGAAACGGGGATCGAGTTCGATGTCATTTTGAGCATTAGCGATGATGCGACGTTGGGCGCGGTACAAGCCTTAGAAGAAGCTGGCTTGACGCCTGACGATGTGTTCATTGTCAGCGTGGGCGCAGAACCGAGCATCATGAACTACGTGCGTCAAGGGCGGTTTGTACGCGGCACGCTGAATGTGAACAGTCAGGAAGGCTCTCATTTGATGGTCTATGCAATCGTCAAACTGCTGGCGGGCAGCACTGTCCCCGAAATTTTGACCTACACCCCCGGCTCATTATTTACAGGCGATGAGATTACTAACCGCGACACTGCCCAAATATCCGCAGAGAATACCGCCAACCCGTAATTCTCTTTAAGATCGTGTAAATCTTAGCCAAGACGATTGGTTCTCCCGCCGTCTTTGATACAATTCACGTCAACCATTGAATAGGGGTGATGATGAGTCAAACGAGACGTATGAGCCGACTGCGCGAAAACCTCACCGCGTATGCCTTCATTTCGCCCGCCATGATCCTCTTATTTCTGTTCGGCATTTTTCCGGTGGCGTTCGCGTTTTTCGTCAGCTTGCACCGCTGGCGGCGATTCCCCGGTGAGTACCTCGGTTTGGACAATTTCACCCGCGCCCTCGGCGGGCTGGCTTATGTCATGTTCTTCTGGATCGGGATCGCGTTAATGGGCTACGCGCTGATACATCTGCGTACCCTATGGCAAGCGCGGCGAGATCGGGCGCTGCCCTACCTGCTGCCGGGAATCGTCACTGCGGCGGCGATCCTGTTATTCGTGCGCTGGTTCACGGTAATACTGCCGATTATCCTTGACATCCCGCAGCGACTGCGCGGTCAAGCCCTCGTACAGGGGATTTTCGTGGGGGAACTGGTCGCCAGTTTGCAAATGCCGGAAGCGATTGAGGCGTGGATACCCTTCTTGATCACGGCGATCCTCGCGTTGATCCTCAGCGGCGCGTGGGCGCGGCTCATTCGCGGCGTCGATTGGAGCGCCCACCTGTTTCGGGGGACGGCGGCGGCGCTGCTGATCGGGCTAGGCGTCCTCACGCTGCAACTGACGCTGACAGAAATCAGCACGGCGGGCGAAGGCGCGATCCAGCCGATCCAGATCATCATGATTTCGGGCGGAGTCGCGCTGCTGGTCGCGGCGTATGGGCTGTGGACTCGTGCCGTGCATTCGCAGAATGACCGCCGATTTCTGCTCATGGCGGGCGCGGCGCTCGTGCTGATGGTCGGCGGCATGATCTTTGTGTCTGAGGTGCCGCGCTTGCTCGTGGGCGCTGATGCTGCCATGCTGCGAACGTTCGGAGTCACGGTGATGTTTGCGCTAGGGACTGTCCCGTTTCAACTTGGGATCGGGCTGGTGCTGGCTTACCTGCTGTTCCAGAAGATCAAAGGCAAATCGCTGTTCCGCGTGGTCTACTTTTTGCCCTACATTATGCCGTTCGTCGCCACCTCGATTGTGTTCAACCAGATTTTCTCGCAGCGTCCCGCGTCACTGGCAAACACGGTGATCGGCTTGTTCGGCATTCCCGATCAAAAGTGGCTGCTGGAAGCAAAAGGCATCCTCGAATTGATTTTCGGCGCGAACACCCCCGAAATTCTGACGGGTCCCAGTCTGGCGCTGATCGTGATCATGATCTACACCACATGGACATACATCGGCTATGACACGACGGTATTTCTCGCGGGCTTAGGCAACATCTCTGGCGAATTGTATGAAGCGGCGCGAATCGATGGCGCGTCGGGTTGGGCGATTTTCCGTTACATCACGCTGCCGCTGCTCTCGCCTACGACGTTCTTCCTGTCGTTGATCGCCCTGATCGGCACGTTTCAGGCGTTCACGCAAATCTGGATTATGCGGACGCCCGCCTCACAGAACGCGGTTGATACGCTCGGCGTGTACATCTTCGAGACGGTACGCGCCACTGATCCCAACATGGGCTACGGCTCTGCGATGTCGTTTGTGCTGTTCGGTGTGATCCTCCTACTCACGTTCTTCCAGAACCGCCTTGCGGGGAGTCAGGTGTTTTATGGCTGAAACTGTGCGTCGCATCGAAATCACCGATACGCAGACCGCCCCCCGAAATCCAATCCAGTGGGGGAAGGTGCTGGTTTATGCCATCCTGATCCTCGGCTTGGTTCAGGCGATCTTCCCGTTCGTGTGGATGATCAGTACATCGCTGATGACCCAGCGAGAAATCGTGTTAGGGCGGTTGTTCCCCGCCGAAGCACAGTTTAGCAATTACGTTGAGGCGTGGTCACGGGCGAATTTCAGCCAGTTCATGTGGAACAGCGTTCGCATCACAGCGATCAGTTTGGCGGGTCAACTGCTGGTCTCGATTCCGGCGGCGTATGCCTTCGCCCGCATGAAATTTTTCGGGAAAAACGTGCTGTTCGCCATGACGCTGGCGACGATCATGATCCCCGACGTGGCGCGGTTCATCCCCAACTACCTCACGGTGATCTGGTTGGGGCGCTTGAGCGAAAACCTGATCGGCATCCCGTGGATCAACAATTGGCCCGCGCTGACCGTGCCGTTCTGGTCGTCCGCCTTCTCAATTTTCCTGCTGCGCCAATTTTTCGCGCAAATCCCCGAAGAACTGTGGGACGCGGCGCGAATCGACGGCGCGGGGCATGTGCGCTTTCTGCGTTCGGTAGTCGTGCCGCTGTCGCGGGCGCCGATTATGACGGCGATCACGTTCGGGTTCATCGGCTCGTGGAATTCGCTGCTGTGGCCCCTGCTGGTGACTCAAACCGATGAATGGCGTCCCGTCGCCGTCGGGCTGACCAAGTTCGTCACCAGTGACGCGCCGAACGATGTACATCTGCAAATGGCAGCGTCCGTGATCATGATCATCCCGATACTGGCTTTATATTTCGTGACTCAAAAGCAATTTACCGAGGGGATCGCGTCAACGGGTTTGAAGGGGTGAGGGTGCATAATGTCATCACTCAAGAAGCGTTAACTCGTCGAGCGCATTGGGTTGAAGAAATCCGTAGATTAAGCGGCAATTTTGGTGATGACACAGATCGCTTAAAATTGGCATTGGAATCGGATATACAAAGGGGTGGGGCTGGCGCACTTCTTGATCACTTACGCTTATGCGGGGATATTCCAGAATCCTACGGACATGATTCGAGCGAAGAAAAGCTGTACTCCAAATACACCGACACATTGATTGCTCAAGCATTTCGATTTGTCGGGCTAAAGAGCCTCGTGTTGACCACAAGAGCTGATGTCGCAGATGTCGAAGTTTTTGCCCAAACCTACAGTTTCATCGCAGATGGTAAAGCATTTCGGTTAAGTCGAACAGCGAAAAATCAAAAAGACTTTAAAGTTCAAGCTATGCATAGGTGGAAACATGGTAAAGACTATGCGATGGTTGTATGTCCCATCTATCAGTTACCCACAAAATCAAGCCAAATATATCTGCAAGCGAGTACAAGCAATGTCTGTCTATTTACCTATTCTCATCTCGCAGTGCTTATTTCTTTCTCTCTGTTTGAAGGGGGAAAACGCACGGAAGCATTGATACACGAAATTTTTAAAGTTATACCTACTCTAAATCCATCGAAAGATGCTGCCGACTATTGGTTGCCATTAAATAGAACTATGTTAGCCTTTTCCAGTAGAATTAGTGATCTTTGGCAGCGAGAAAAACAAGCGTCACTTGAATCTATCGCCGCTGCAAAGGCTGAAGGATTGGCATTTCTGGCACAGGAACGAGAGCGAATCATGCGAATGAGTCATGATGAAGCAGTAGTAGCACTGCTAAAAGTACATAAGATTGAAAATCGAATTGCAGTCATTCAAACTATTTCTGACAATCGCCTACTCGATATAAGGTAACGCATGAGTGTAGAAATGTTTATCAACCGTGTTATTAATGCAGACAGCATTACGGGACTCACAGCGTTACCTGATAACTTCGCCCATCTTATACTCAGCGATATTCCTTATGGTATAGGAATTGATGACTGGGATGTACTTCATAATAATACAAACTCTGCTTATTTAGGGAGCAGCCCCGCCCAAGCTAAAGCGGGGGCAATCTTTAAAAAACGCGGTAAACCAATTAACGGCTGGTCAGAAGCAGATCGAGAAATTCCCAAACAATACTATGAATGGTGTTCAAAATGGGCGGGAACGTGGTTAAAAGTCCTTAAACCCGGTGGTTCGGTGTTTATCTTTGCGGGACGACGTTTTTCTCATCGCTGTATTGCGGCTTTGGAAGATGCTGGTTTTACTTTCAGAGATATGTTTGCATGGATGAGACAACATGCACCTCACCGAGCGCAAAGACTCAGTATTGTCTATGATCGGCGTGGTGATGATGAAAACGCCCGCCAATGGGAAGGCTGGCGCGTTGGAAATTTGCGTCCAATATTTGAACCCATTTTATGGTTTACCAAACCCTATAAGATTGGTACTACCATTGCCGATAATGTGCTAACTCATGGGGTAGGGGCTTTTAACGAAGAAGCTTTTCTAAAGTACGAAAAGTCCCCCGACAATGTACTACGTAGTGGGTTTATGAGTGGAGAAACTGGGTTTCATCCCACTCAAAAGCCCATTAAGCTGATGCAAGCTCTTATCGAGCTTACAACTCAGGAAGGACAAGTGGTATTAGACCCATTTTGCGGCAGTGGTTCAACCCTCGTGGCAGCAGCATTGATTGGCAGAAAATATCTTGGGTTTGAGCTTGACGAAACATACACACGGATTGCAGAAAAACGTTTAGACGACGTGAAACAGAGCAGCATCCAACTGAAATTTTGATTACTCGGAGGACGCGCCGTGCCTCGTCCCTACGACCCTATATCCCCTAGATTGTAATCGGCTTCAACCGTGACTCGCTCTGCGCCCGCTGCGGTTCGAGGAAGCATCTGTGTAAGTTGCTTTCCTAACCTCTAAGCAATGCCCGCTTGCCCATAGGTACAATTTTGGAGTATGAACCCCTCTAGATCACGCTACAACACATCCGCGATTCTTTGAGAGGTAAACGATGGCAACGTTAATTAAGTTAAAAGCTGTGCATCATTTCGCGCTGACCGTGACAAACCTCGAACGTTCGGTTGCGTTTTATACGGATATTCTGAACTTTGAAGTGTTGATGGTGTTGGGACCCAAGACCATTCTGTCCAACGGGCAGATCATCCTTGCTCTCAATGAAGCGCCCGACCCAACCCAACGACCGGAAAACGACCGCTTTAGCGAACACCGCGCCGGACTGGATCATATCAGTTTCAGTGTCGCCAGCCGTGCTGACCTCGAAGCGGCGGCGCAGTTATTCGACCAGAAGGGGATTTCGCGCGGCACAATCAACGATCTGGCGCACGCGGGACTGCCGATCTACGTCATGGCTTTCCGCGATCCCGACAATATCCAGCTTGAACTGACCGTCCCCCATTGATCTGCACAGCAAGGCGTCAAGAAGCACATTCAATAGAGGACGCACAACGGCGCGTCCTCTATCCCCTAGTTGATCGGCTTCAACCGTGACTCGATTTGCGCCCGCTGTGGTTCGAGGAAAGGCGGCAAAGCGAGCCGTTCGCCTAGTGTGTCTAAACTTTCATCGGCGGCAAAACCGGGACCATCTGTCGCCAGTTCAAACAGGATGCTATCGGAGATGCGGAAATACAGCGACTTGAAATAGAAGCGGTCAATTTGACCGGAATTGGGTACGCCAACCTGTGCGAGTCGTTCTTCCCATGCAAGCTGTTCCGCCTCGTCGGTGACGCGAAAGGCGGCGTGATGCACGCCCCCACGTCCCAACATGGCACGCGGCATATTCTTCGGCTGTATCACATGGACTTCTTTCCCCGCGCCGCCACCATCCATGCCAAACACGATCAGCGTTTCATTCGGGTCGTCTGTGCTGCGGCTGATCTCCTGAAATTTAAGCAGTTCGGTCAGGATCAAGGTGGTGCGGTGAAGTTCGGGAACGGTCAATGTGATGCCGAAAAAGCCGCGAATCGCAAAGTCGAGCGGAACGTCTGCCCCGTCCCACAGTTCGCCCTCGAACGGTTCGCCGCCATCATCCACTAATGTGAGCCGCTGACCTTCGGGATCATCCAAGCGCAAAACCGAGCGCCCCGCCGCCGTCGTGATCCCCTCGTGCTTGACGTTGTGCGCGTCCAAACGAGTCACCCAGTAATCGAGCGCGGCGCTGCCATTGACGCGAAACATCGTGTTAGAAATGCTGTCTGTACCGCGTCGGTTGGGCGCCGTTTGAGGCCAGTCGAAGAAGGTCATATCCGTGCCGGGAGAGCCAAGTTTGTCGGCGTAAAACAGATGATATGCCGACGTATCGTCCTGATTAACCGTCTTTTTGACCAGCCGCAGCCCCAACACCCGCGTGTAAAACTGGTGATTGACGCTCACATCGCCTGTCACCGCCGTAACGTGATGAATCCCGTGCAGTTGCATTCGTGGTTACTCCCGCCAAACCTCGTTAGACAACGATCATACTGCACATCGGCGATTATAGTTCACGATAGCGATGTGAAATGCCAGCGACCAGCAGCACGACGATCAGCGCGTAGCCGATTAACCCGAACAGCGTTTGATTCCGGGTGAGCGCGTCACGCTGCGATTCCCACGTCTGGTCGAACACATCACGGTTGATCTGGCGCAGGTCTTCCATCGCATCGGCGAAACGGTTGAAGGCTTCCTGACTCGTCCCCGCGTCGGTGCTGGTGTTGAACTGAATTGCGCCTTCGGTGTCCTCGGTGATGATCATATTGCGTAAATTGATATGGGCGACCTGATAGTCTTGAAGCGCCTGTCGCGCACGTTCTAGCGCAGTCGCTTCGCCCACAAAGGTCACATTGGCGACGAGCGGAATAATGCCGTCGATGCGTTCCGAGTCTTTTGCGGCAATCGCTTGCCCGACGCTGACCGCTCCAGAACGCAGGTTGTCGCCAGAGGTGGTGAAGGTCTGGACGGTGCAGTCTGCTTGACCGCACAGGCGCAAGACGACACGTTCCATTGCATCACGATAGCGCACATCCCACGAATCGGGATTTTGCGAGTCGAGCAACAGCGAACTTTCAGCACGGTTCGCCAGATTCGCATCAACCAATGTACGGGCGCTGGCGCTCACGCTGCGATAAGCATCATTGATCATCACGTCGATTTTGTTGGGGGCGTCGGCAAGGTTGAGCGTCACGAGGATCACCAGCACGTAGCTTAACACCAGCGCAATATCAATGCCCGGCGTGACGTAGCGGCGGACTTTGCCGCGCACCATAAACGATAGGTAGGTGAGCAGGAATGCCAGCGCGAAACCGGGAACGGCGAACAAAATCAACTGACCGATAATGACGCTGCCCGCGTTTTCGCCCGCCGCCACCATTTGATCAAAATTGAGGCTTTCGAGTTCTTGCAGCGCGGGCGTGATCCATGTGCGAACGTGGTTATCCGCGTCCAGAAATTCGCGGCGGGCAAGCGAGTCATTGCTGCGATTTGCCACCAGATTGCTGACATGTCGCCAGAAACGGCTGAACGTGAATGTTTCGGCGGTGGTGTAGGCGGTCTGTTCTTCGACAGACTGCAAATTGCCGCGCAAGGTGAACAGTTCATCACGGTACAGGCTGAACGAGCGGAAAATGTTGTTTTGCGCTTGCTCATACAACGGCGTATCCGAGGTGAGCAGGGTGTAATCGGCGGCGGCTTGGCTCGCCTGTGCGACGTATTGCAGCGCCCGTTCGGATGCATCTACCGTCGTGCTGTTCACTTCGGCAATGCCGCGAAACACTTCATACGACGTGCGGTAAGCGTTGAACGCTTGCACCAGCGTAAACAGAGACAGGACAATCGCCAATGCGCCAAGCGCAACAAATCGGATGCGCGTTTGTGCCAGAGTACGCCGACGTTCACGCGGAGTCTCGGCGGGAATTGTGCGAGGTTGTGCGGTGGTTGTGGTCATGATTTATCGTCCTATCGTGCTGCGAACGCGATCCCATGCGGCGGCGTAAGACGTGTCCAACAACGCATCGCTGATCGTGTAAAACAGGCTCGAAACATCTTGCGGATAAATGCCGGGGTTGTCCAGATACTCGCCATAAACCAAACCTTCCTGCGTGGAAACAAGGTTCGGGCTGGCATACGCCGTGTAATTGCTGATGTCTGCGCCGACTTGTCCATTCAGGATGTAGTCGATGAAGACTTCTGCCAGCGGCTTATTCTCTGCGCCCACCGGCACAGCGAGGTTATCCGTCCAAATTTGCGACCCCTCGGACGGGATGATATAGCGATAATCGTCACAGCCACAGCTTGCGATCAACTGGAAAATGTCGCCGCTGTACTCAATGACAATATCCGCTTGTCCGGCGGCGAGTAGGTCTTGCCCTGTGTCCGGCGCAACTTCCACCAGATTCGCCGCGTGGTCGATCAAGTACTGCGCCGCCTCGTTGATCTCGCTCGTGTTGGCGGTGTTCGGGTCATAGCCGAGTACGCGCAAGGCAAACCCGAACATGGGGCGGGCTTCATCCAGCCACGCAACACGAGCATCCAGCTTGAAAATATCGTCCCATGTCGCAAGGTCACGTCCAAGCGCAGTACGATTGTAGCCGACGCCAATCGTTCCCCACTGATACGGCACGGTATACACATTGTTCGGATCATAGGGCGGATTTTTGAAGCTGTCGGCAATGTTGTCAAAATTCGGAATGTTCGCAAGGTTCAGCGGTTGGAGCAGGTTTTCTTCGACCATCAAATAGACGTTGGCGTTCGATGGCACAACCACATCATAGCCGGGGTTGCCCGCCCGCAGTTCTTCCAGCATGTCGCTGTCGCTGGCATAGGTGTCATAGTTGACCGTTACGCTGCACAGGCGCTCAAAGTTGGATACCGTATCTTCGGCAATATAGGTTGTCCAGTTGTACACGTTGAGCGTTTGTCCTTGAAACTGCGGCGGACACGCCCAAAAATCGGTTTGAGCAGAGGCGGGCGCAACCAGCAAGACGAGCGCCAGCATCAAAAGAAACATCACAGAGAACGGAGAGAACGAACGTTTTTGCATATTCTTTCCTGTTTGTAGGGACGCCCTTCATAGCATCCACGAGTTCGGGCGCGATATATCGCATCTCTACGCAAAAAGTACGAGGCGTACCTTCTGTGTATCATGGTAGCATAATCAACAAATGCCGTGACATAGCTTAACTGCTTTTAACGAATTATTGACCTCTCATCCCCAAAGAATGGGGGAAGAAGGGTGTAGAATTGTGCGTATTATCAAGGTGTTGGGAAGGAATTAAAACAGATGCAATGTCCAAATTGCCAGCACTGGAACGAGTCGGGTTCGCGTTTCTGTGAGGAATGCGGCACAGAACTCCCTATGAACGTCGCACCAGCGATTGCGCGTGTCGTTCAAAGCGCCCCGCCCTCGTCTGCGCCGCTGCCAGAGCCACCCGCACAGCCGCTCATCCCGCCAGATGAACCGCCGCCCGTACCGTATGCGGGCGCTCATCTCGTGTTGAGCGTCACCGGGTCAATCTTCAAATTGGGGCAAGCCGCCGTGATCGGGCGCGAAGACCCTTCGCTGCAAATTGATTTTGACGGCTATGAAAACGCGAAATACATCAGCCATCGCCACGCGCAAATTGTCCAGATGAACGGCAAATATTATGTCGAGGATTTGGGCAGTTCAAACCACACGTTTGTCAACGACATCAAGTTAGCGCAGGGGCAAGCTGAACCGATTGAAGAAGGGGATGTGATCCGTCTCGGCAAAATCGAGTTGGTGTTCCACGAACAATAACAGCCTCACCCCTAAATCCCCTCTCCCAAGTGAGAGGGGACTTGGCGAGTCTGATGCTCCCCCCTCTCCGTTCGGAGAGGGGCGGGGGTGAGGTTAAAGAAGTTAGATAAGTCATAAAGGTAAAAAATACGTGACCACTCAAGCGAAGATCACCTGCCCGCACTGCGGCAAGCAGACCAGTACCGCCAGCGGGTTTTGTGATGAATGCGGGTTGGAACTAACGACACAGGCGCTTAAACCGCTGACAGCGGCGCAGATTATGGCGACGGGCGAAGTCGGGGCGACAGATCGCCTCACCTGCCCCAACTGCGGCTTTAAGCTGCGTCCGAATGCGCGGCACTGCCCCAACTGTGGCAAGAAACTCACCGGAAACGGAAACACGGCTGCCGCGCCCAAGCCCGTCGAACTGGAAGGCCCGCCCAGCGCCTTACAGGTCGGCACGGTGATCTCTGAACGCTACGGCGTAGAGCAGCTTCTCGGTCAAGGCGGTATGGGGCGGGCGTGGAAAGCCTATGACCGCAACCTGTCTAAATACGTGGTGATCAAAACCGTCGTGGCGCAAGACCCCGGTTTGCGTACCGCGTTGGAACAAGAAGCGAAAACGCTGATCAACATTCGTCACCCGAATATCATTTCGGTGATCGACTTCTTTGTGATCGAAAACGAACTGTGCTACGTGATGGAGTTCATCGCGGGACCCAGTTGGGCAGACGAAATTGAAGAACCCGGCACGCGCAAGCTGGTTCTCCCCATGCCCGCTGAACAGGCATTGATGCGCGTGAAAGGCTTGCTGCCCGCCTTCAAGTATTTGCACGGTCTCACACCGCCGATCATTTACTGCGACTTCAAACCGTCGAACGTCAAACGCATGACGCTTCCCAACGGTCAACAGCTTGAAGTGCTGCTCGACTTTGGTACTGCCTACCGTTACGACCCGCAAAAACCGCCTAAGCCCGCACGCGGCACGCCCGGTTATCATTCCGAGCAAGCGCGTCACCCCGATTGGCGTGACGATTATTTCACCATCGGGCGCACACTGGCAGAATTGATCGGCATGGAGGAAGTGCATACCGAACAATACCGCTACACGCTGACGCCGACGACGGAATCCCCCTGGATTCAATATGACGAGTCCCTGCGCTATTTTGTCGAATGGCTGACCGCGCCCGAACGCGAAAATCGTCCGCAAAGCGTGGACGAGATCGAAGCAGAAATTGACGGCGTGATGGGCTATGTCAAAGGGCAAACGCCGGATATGACCGCCTTCCGCCAACAGCGCGAAAAGGCGAATTTCGCGGGTGTGACGATAGAAACCATGCGAAATACCACCGGGACGGGAGTCGTCGCCGGAACGGTGAGGATTGAACTGCCACAGGTCGCACCGACCAACCCCGCCTCGACGGTGATCCTCACGGCGCAAGAAGCCTATCAACAGCGCGATTATCGGCGTGCGCTGCTGCTGGCGAATCAAGCGATCACGAACAACGGCGGCGCATCGGCGTATCTACTCCGCTCGTTGATTCACACGCAGAACGGCAATATGCAAGCCGCCGCCGCTGATTTACAGGTGGCTCAAGCGAACGCGACTCCGCAGTTGCAATGGGAATCCCTACTTGCTGAGGGGCAGTATCTCGAAAATACGGGCAAGTTCGAGGAAGCCGCCAGCCGCTACCGCCGCATGATGACGATCAAACCGGGAGATCACCGCGCCCGCTTACTGCTTGCCGAACTGTACCGCCGGAGCGGGAACAGCAAACAGGCGATTCAAGAGTATCAGGCGATCATTCAGAGCAAACCGTCTGTCGGGCAAGCCTACATCGGCGCATCGAAAGCGTACTTGTTCGATCAACAAGTCGATAGCGCGATCAAGGTGCTGGAAGAAGTCAGCAGCCGCAATACCAGTTACAATGATGTTCTGTTGGAACTGATCGCGCTGTACAACCACAAGGCGACTGACGGCGATTTGGGCAAGCTGGAACAAGCCGCGCAAGCGATCAATGTGCTGCGCGAAAACGGCGTCGAAACGCGGACGTTCTTCCGGTTAGTCGGGGAGTTCTATTACACGGCGGTACAGGTGACGCGCAAGATGGGCAACGTCCCGCAAATTGGATGGCCCGACCAGCAAATGAAATCACTGGCAGAGCTTGCACAGGCGAATGAACAGGCATGGCGTGAGTATCTGGCACGCGATGAACAAGCAGACCGCGAATGGGTGATCAACGAGCGAATCATGACCGCCCGTACATGGCAATGGATGTAAATAACACCTCACCCCTAAATCCCTCTCCAAATGGAGAGGGGAAAACACGACGGGAATGTTTGCTCCCCTCCCTAAATTCGGGGAGGGGTCGGGGGTGGGGTCAATACGTGATATAGAGGACGAGACATGGCAAACGCATTTAGCTTCAAAACGTACTTCAACCCGTTTATCAGCCCGACGACCAATTCGGTGTGGGGCGTGGTATCGGTGTCGGCGAACGAAATTCCACAGCAAGCGCAAGGCACGGTCATTTCGTTGATCGTGGATGTGTCCGGTTCGATGCAGGGCGCGAAATTTAACAACGCCATTTCAACCGTTGAAGATTTGCTCATGCATACGCCGAACGGGATTATGCTGCAAGTCGTCGTATTCGATGACAATGGCAAAGAAGTTGTGCCGCTCACCCGCTTGACGAACGAGGTCAACCGCGAGAACTTGGTTTCAACCTTCCGGCGTAATTTGAAGAAAGAGCAAATTTTCGGCGGCACAGCGATGTCTACGGGCATTCGTGCGGCGCTGGCGGCACAAACCAAAGTGCCGGGAAATCTTGCCCGCTATGGCATTTTCCTCAGCGACGGGCAGAATACCGAACAGGAATCACTGCTGGCGGGCGCGGTCAAAGCGGCGGCAGAAGCGCAAATGCATTTGTGCGCTTACGGGTATGGCAACGACTGGAAACCCGACGAATTGACCAAAATGGCGCAGATCACACAGGGATGGATGCCGAAAGCCGTCCCCCAACCTGAGGCGCTGCTCGAAGAAATGACTCGTTTGATCATTAGAATGGCGAACACGGTTGCCAGCGATGTCGTTTTGCGCTTGTGGACGCCCACAGGCGCACGGATTCTCTCGGTGTCGCAAGCCTACCCCGATTGGGTGAAGGGTGAAGCCGCGCCGCTTGGCGATGATCATACGTGGGTTGTGCCTGTGCCGCCGATGTCTACCAAAGATCACCGTGATTTTATCGTTCACATCGAATTAGCGGCGGTGGGGGCGCGTGTCGTCGCCATGAAACCGTCAGTGGTCTACGCCTCAGGCGGGGATCGCATCGAAGAAAAAGGCGACCAGACCACATGGATGATTCTGGAGCAAACGCACGACAACGCGCAGTCGAATCAAGTGAACGCGGTGGTCGCGGGCTACTTAGGACAGGGACAGCTTGCCGCCTCTACCCGTGCCATGACCGAAGCGTTAGCGGCGGGCGATAAGCAAGCGGCAGAACGTCACCGCACGGAAGCGTTAGACATCGCGCAAACTGTCGGCAACCGCCAGATGACTCAAGTGTTGGAGGAAGCCGGTCAGGGCAGCGAAATTGCCCGCAAGACCGCCGCGCTCGGTACATCAACGGTGAGCCTCACGGAAGAAGAGTCGTAACGTGAGCGATCTGGCAGAAAAATTGTGTCCCCACTGTGGTCACTCCAACCGACTCACGGCGAAAAACTGTTCTCAGTGTGGTACGCCCTTTTTCCTTGCCGAAGTCGAAGGCGAAATGCGGAAACGGTGCGCCCAATGCGGTCACTACAACCGTATGAACGCCAATGTGTGTACCAACTGTGGTACGGCGTATGCGAAAGTTCAGATTGCGGCACGGGGACACAACCAGAAATGGTGTCCCCAGTGCGGATCACCGCGCAAAACCAGCGCGAAAGTGTGTCCGCGCTGCGGCTTTCGCTTTATCTCGAAACCCGCTGAACCCGCTATCGTTCAATCGGAGGCGCTGGCAGACCCGGCAACGGTCATTGAGCCGCCCGACCTGCGCGGCGAACCCGCGCCCTACATTTCACCCGACGAACTGCGCGAAATCCGGCTTGGAGAGCGCGTCCACACTGATCTTATGATGCGCGTATTACAAACCCTGCTTAGGAAAAAACCTTGAAAGTCTATCAGTACGAAATGGCGTCGATTGATCACCCTGAACGCTGCGAAGATGCGTCTATGACGTTTCCCGGTGATGCTGAACATGCCCCCGTGTTTGCGGTGATTGATGGCATGGGCGGGCATCAGCGCACGTTAGCCGATGGGCGCGTGATCACCGGACGGGAAGCGGCGCTGGTCGTGCGCGAAACGTTGATCGAAGACTTGCAGCACCTCCCCGTTGATGTATCAGCGGATCGCGGCGGCGCAGCAGAAACCCGCGCAGTCGCGGCGCTCAAGCGGGCGCATGAACAAATTCGCCGTGAACTGAACGAAGAATCGACCTTCCCGCTTAATCAGCGCGTGGGCGCGGTGGCAACCGTCGTGGTCGTGTGTGAAAACGGCGGGCGTTTGCTCGTGGCTCAGGTAGGCGATACACGCGGCTATCTCGTCTCTGAAGGCGAACTCATGCAACTGTGCTACGACGAGGACAATATTCAGTATCTCGTGGATCAAGGCTGGTTGAGCGAAGACGACGGCGCGACAGTCAGCGGGATTCTCAACAACTACGACGGAATCACCGAACCGGAGACGAGCGGCACGATTCGCATTGCGGGCAACCCGTATGAATTGTACATTGCGTGGCGCTGGTTTCTAGTCGGTAACAGCGTCTTGAAAATCCCCGCCGCTAACATCGTGATTCGCACGCTCGGCGTCTATGATGATGAACCGCATCCCCAGTTATCACGCATCGAAAGATCGCCGGGAGATCGGCTGTATTTGTGTTCGGACGGCGCGTACAAAAACCTGAGCGATGCCGAAATGCTGGCGGGGCTGGCAAACTCCGACGATCCTGCTAAGGTGATTGGTGAGACGGCGTATGAGCGTTCTAAATCACGCGAGAACCGCCGCAGCACGCAGGACGATATATCGGCGGTGGTAGTCCATTTCTCGTAGGGACGTGCAACGGCACGTCCAGCTATACTGTGAGAGGATTTAATCCATGACAATCGCAGAAATATTAGACCAAGCGAAAACACTCAGCTTGCAAGAACGGAAAGAGTTGGCAAAACTGTTGATTGATACGCTGGATACCAACGAATCCGCCGCTCAACCCAAAACAGGCGCGGAAATCGTAGCGGTGTTACAAGCAATGGAACCTATTGAACTTGTTGACTCTCATATTGAAGACCCGGTTGAATGGGTAAAGGCACAGCGTCAAAAACGGAGAGATAGACTAAAGCCGTATCTGGATGGTGATCAATGATTGATGCCACCAGAGGCTAAAAGGCTTGTCCGGTATTCAAATCAATACAGAGTTTGAACTTTTTCCTCCAGCCTCACCCCTAAATCCCCTCTCCTTTTTTCGGAGAGGGGACTTTCTGGGTATGCATGTCTCCCCCTCTCCTGCTTTTGGGAGAGGGGGCTGGGGGGTGAGGCTAAAAGAAACCTCGTTACCGCCTTATGACCCCATTT